>NZ_QTXV01000001.1:0-1689 GCF_003461825.1 Prevotella sp. AM42-24
TGTCTTGTCCTAGAAAAAGTTGACACAGTATAAATCAACTTAAAAATAATAAATATGGACAAAGACAAAATGGATTTAGCGTTGAGCATAGCTCGCAGTTATTATCAGTATCATGTACCAGTTAGAGAAATTATGGCAAAAATGTCAATTAGCAGTACTTCAGTTTACAGAATTCTTGGTAACTTTGCAACCAATAATCCACAAATCGTAGAAGAAATGAAGCAAAATGCAACACCAGAAAGTCTCTCACAGGAGAACATTGAATTGAAGAAACGCTTGGCAGCTATGGAGCAAGAACTCCATGAGGCAAAGATGGCAGCTGCCGCCTATAACAAGATGATTGATATCGCAGAACGTCTTTATAAGATTCCTGTGCGAAAAAAATCTGGTCCCAAACAGTAAAGGAACTTCGTGCAGAGGACAAAAACTATAGTGTTTCTGGCCTCTGTAAACTGTTTGGGTTTACTCGTCAAGCGTATTATCAGCACGAAGACAATATGCTTGCAGCCTTGGCAGAGGAATCGTTTGTAATAGAGTATGTTAAGTCTATTAGAAAGCAAGATCCAGGTATCGGCGGCCGTAAACTCTGGCTGATGTATTGCAAGGAGTTTGGAGAAGAGAACGCCATGGGACATTGCCGTTTCGAGGACATAATATCAAGGTACAAGTTGGGAGTGCGTTCTTCCAACCGAAAACCTCGTACAACGGACTCTCGTCATGGGTTACCCACATACCCCAACAAGATAAAAGAACTGATACCATCATCACCCAATGAAGTTTGGGTGAGCGACATTACATATCAGAAGATTTGGGATGATGCCGAACAAGGTACTTATCATTTCTGCTACATTTCTTTGATTACGGATTATTACACAAAAGAAATCATTGGCTATTCTGTCGGTGAATCACTCTCCACCAGGTTCCCTTTGAAAGCCCTAAACATGGCCTTAATGCGCATGGAAAGTTATAAGGATATTATTACACCAATCCATCATTCCGATAGAGGTGTACAATATGCTAGTAACGAATACATCAAATTACTAAGAGAATACGGTATCATACCTAGCATGACAGAATGTGGCAATCCGAAGGATAATGCTGTAGCAGAGCGTGTCAATAACACGTTGAAGAACGAGTTATTCATGGGGCTTTCTTTTACTTCTTTACAGGAAGTAGAAGAGGCTTTAGAAAGGGCTGTACACTTTTACAATGAGTTACGCCCTCATGGAAGTATCGGGATGCTAACACCAAAGGAAGCTGCGAAACAAAAGGGAAGTTTAAAGAAAAATTGGACAAGTTATAGGGAAAAGTACATAAAATCCTTGTCAGTTCAGGAAAAATGATTAATTTTGCAGCAAAATTGTAAAAACCGCGATCCACCCCTAGGGGTGGGTCCTTTGTCTACTTCTATTAGGAACTAGAATGAAGTATGTAAATACTAACTAGGAATAAGATAGAAGATTGACAAGTAGAATTAGGAATAGAGAAAATAATTGTCAACTTACAATAGGAATAAGAAACTATGTAGTCAACTAAATATAGGAAACTACACCCCCTCCAGAAGTTCCTACCATGCTCACCAAGCGGTCCCTCGGGGATCACGTGATGGGGAATCGATGAACATGAGACGAGCAACCGTTGCTCACGAGGCGGGCAACAAGTGCCCAAACTAAGAGCCCAAATTTGGGC
>NZ_QTXV01000001.1:1699-206439 GCF_003461825.1 Prevotella sp. AM42-24
AAGTAAGCTTCGATGGCGATTGATATTATGATATTAAAAAAATCCCCGATTCCGAAGAACCGGGGATAAAATATTTTGCATTGTTATTGAATGCGATTCAAATTGAAGCGAAAGGCTAATGATTAAGCCTTACCCTCCATCTGAGCCTTCAACTTAGCAAGTGCGTCGATATCACCGAGTGAAGTACCTGCTGCTACGTTGTTGATAGCTGCAGCCTCATTCTTGCGACCTGCGTTGTTGTGCTTGCGTGGAGCTGCTGGCTTAACATCGTCCTTGCCCTCCTCGAATGTACGAGAGTGAGAGAGGATGATACGCTTTGTCTCCTTAACGAACTCGATAACCTTGAAGTCGAGCTCCTCGCCCTTCTTAGCCATTGAGCCATCCTCCTTAGTGAGGTGCTTTGGAGTTGCGAAGCCTTCGCCACCCTCTGCGAGAGCAACTACAGCGCCCTTATCCATCATCTCAGTGATGGTACCCTTGTGGATAGAACCTGGAGTATAGATAGCCTCGTACTCATCCCATGGGTTAGCCTCCAACTGCTTGTGACCAAGGCTCAAACGACGATTCTCCTTATCGATCTCGAGAACTACTACGTCGATGTCAGCGCCTACTGTTGTGAACTCAGATGGGTGCTTAACCTTCTTAGTCCAAGAGAGGTCGGAGATGTGGATCAAACCATCAACACCTTCCTCGAGCTCTACGAAGATACCGAAGTTAGTGAAGTTGCGAACCTTTGCAGTGTGCTTGCTACCTACAGGGTACTTAACCTCGATGGTCTCCCATGGGTCTTCCTTCAACTGCTTGATACCAAGGCTCATCTTACGCTCAGCGCGGTCGAGTGTCAAGATAACAGCCTCAACCTCGTCACCTACCTTCATGAAGTCCTGAGCAGAACGCAAGTGCTGGCTCCAAGACATCTCAGATACGTGGATAAGACCCTCTACACCAGGAGCAATCTCTACGAATGCACCGTAATCAGCCATAACGACTACCTTACCCTTAACGTGGTCACCAACCTTCAAGTTAGCATCCAAAGCATCCCATGGGTGTGGAGTCAACTGCTTCAAACCAAGAGCGATACGCTTCTTCTCCTCATCGAAGTCGAGGATAACAACGTTGATCTTCTGGTCGAGTGTTACAACCTCGTGTGGATCGCTTACGCGGCCCCAAGAGAGGTCTGTGATGTGAATCAAACCATCTACGCCGCCGAGGTCAACGAATACACCGTAAGAAGTGATGTTCTTAACAGTACCTTCGAGGATCTGACCCTTCTCGAGCTTACCGATGATTTCTTTACGCTGCTGCTCCAACTCCTGCTCGATGAGAGCCTTGTGAGATACAACAACGTTGCGGAACTCCTGGTTGATCTTTACAACCTTGAACTCCATAGTCTTGCCTACGAAGATATCGTAGTCGCGTATAGGGTGAACGTCGATCTGGCTTCCTGGCAAGAAAGCTTCGATACCGAAAACGTCAACAATCATACCGCCCTTAGTGCGGCACTTGATATAACCCTGGATAACTTCCTCGTTCTCAAGAGCCTCGTTAACACGCTCCCAAGACTTGCTCAAGCGAGCCTTCTTGTGAGAGAGAACCAACTGACCCTTAACGTCTTCCTGGTTTTCTACATAAACCTCAACCTTGTCACCTACCTTCAAGTCTGGGTTGTAACGGAATTCAGAAGCTGGGATAATACCGTCGCTCTTGTAACCGATGTTTACGATAACCTCTTTCTTATCAACAGAGATTACAGTACCCTCTACAACCTGATGCTCAGTTACTTTGTTAAGGGTTTCGTCATAGGCCTTCTCGAGGTCCGCTTTGCTGACGTTTGCGCTGCCGCCATTCTCAAACTCGTCCCAATTGAAGTCGTCCAATGGCTTTACGTTCTTTAAATCTGACATAAAATTAAATAAAAAATTAAAAATTAATAAAGTTAGACTTTATGTGAATTATATAAATCGGGCGCAAAATTACTCATTTTTGGCGGAATAACCCAATTTAGAGAGATATAAATGCTGATATTTATTGTATTTTAACGTTTTTGGGCTGTAAAATGGGGTTATTTCCTATTTTACCTTATTATATATATGAAATATACTTTATAAAAACTGCTTGGGTGCAGATGCTAATTGATGATAGATAGATAGTTGATGGGCGTAGAAGGAATATTGTTGCTGCTTAAGGCAATATTTCTTCCAGGTTAGCGTTTTATAATAGATGGAAAATAAAGAAAAAGAAGATAGCTACTCTCATATTCTCAAATACACTGGCATTCTTGGCGGTGTACAGGGACTTAGTGTGCTTGTTGGTATTGTACGCAACAAGTTCGCTGCTTTGTTCTTGGGGCCAAATGGTATGGGAATGGTCTCTCTGTTGAATTCCACTATCAATATGATGGTTTCTGCTACTTCTTTTGGTATTCCTACAAGCGCAGTACACGAAATATCAGAGAATTATGACCGTGCTCCTAAACAATTACTTGAATCTATTAAGCTGATTCGCTCGTGGGTACTTCTGACTGCTGTTTTGGGCGTGCTGGTGTGTGTATGTTTAGGACCACTTTTCAATAACTGGACTTTTACTTGGGGTAATCATACGCTTCATTACATGTTATTGGCACCAACGGTTGGATTGACTATTCTTGTTGGCGGGGAAATGGCCGTGCTGAAGGCTACCCGTCAATTGAAGGCTTTGGCCTATTCTTCTCTTTATGTTGTTGCAGCGTCTTTGATCATATCTGCTCCTGTATATTATCTGTGGGGACAGGCGGGAATCGTCTTCGTACTAAACTTTCAAGCGTTTGTTCAATTGGTGTGCGTAATGCGTTATTCTTTAAGGTATTATCCTTATTTAATATCGTTAAGACGTAGCTATTTGAAGTCTGGTGTTCATGTCATCAGATTAGGAATTGCGTTTGTTCTCTCCGGTGTCATCAATAGTGGCGCTGAGTTCTTAGTACGCACCTATCTTAATAATGTGGGAGATTTGGAAGAGGTGGGTCTGTTTAATGCCTGCTCTACGCTGGTTTTGGTGTATGGTGGTCTCGTTTTCTCTGCTATGGAGTCTGATTATTATCCGAGATTGTCTTGTATTAAGGGAAAGGGAAGTGAACTGAATGCCTGTGTTAACCGTCAGATAGAGGTGAATACGCTTCTGATATCTCCTTTTATCATCATGCTGATTTTTGGTTTGCCTATTTTGATTCCTCTGCTTTACGATAAGAGTTTTATGGGTATTCTTCTGATGGCGCAATTTGCTGCAGTCAGCATGTTGTTCCGTGCTGTGTATCTTCCTATAGAATATCTTCCGTTATCCAAAGGACAGTCTTTTGTGTTCTTGGGGCAGGAGACTTTTGCCGTAGTGCTTCTTTTTGTTTTTGAGATTATTGGTTTCAATTTATATGGTCTTACGGGTATGGGAATTGGTATTGTTCTTGCTTATTTTGTGGAGGCCATAGCTGTGTGTTTCTTTAGCAGGATTTATTATTCTATGGCAATTTCTAAAAGTGCTTACCTCTATATGGGTATTGAAACGTTGTTTTGTCTTTTTGCATTGACTGTTGTTGTTTCGGTAGATTTGAACTTCTATTATTGGCTGGCTGCTTTCGTCTTTTCTGCGATGAATGTTTGTTTCAGTTTGTACATCATCAAAACCAAGACGCATCTTATTGAAAAAATAATGGCACGGTTGAAACGCTAAAGGGGCGATATTGCTAACCGTATGTGGCAAATGTGTAACAATATACTCGTAAATTATTACTTTTCCGTTAAAACCGGTAAAAAAATCCATTCGATTTGTCGTTATATTGAGAATAATTGTTATCTTTGCGTTCGAAATGTAAAGATAATAGTTATGACATTAGTCATTGTAGGCATATTTTTGATTGGTTGTCTCCTCATTGCGACGGAGAATGTTACCAAAGTTAACCGTGCTGCCGTTGCGATTTTCGCAGGAACGGTAGGATGGGTACTCTATATTTGCTTTGGTATGGACTTCGTGACCAGTCAGCATGCGTATGAATTTTCTAACTATCTGCATGCCGATGAATGGAATATTATTCCTGACAATAGTGTCGCTGTCAAGAATTTCATTTCACGCTTTGTCTTTCTGCCATACGTGGGAAGAGCGGCTGAAATCGTACTCTTCCTTTTATCTACTATGACTATTGTTGAGATCTTGAATAATAATGGTTGCTTTGATTTTATCAGCCAACTTTTGCGTACCCGTAAAAGCAAGAAAATGCTGTGGACTTTAGCAATAGTTACCTTTATTATATCTGCCAATCTTGATAATCTCACGACTACTGTGATGATGCTTACGATTATGCATGGCATTATCCCGAGTCGTCGTCAGCGTATGTTTTATGGCAGTGCTATATTGCTGGCTGCCAATTGCGGTGGTGCTTTGACTGTGATTGGAAATCCTGAAGGTCTGGTGCTTTGGAATGGAGGTTTGGTTACGGCTACAGCTTTCTCTATGGCGTTGTTTTTGCCTTGTCTGGCAGCCTGGCTGATTCCTACTTATATGATTTCCAGACAGTTGCCGGAAAGGGTAGAAACGGAGTGGATTGTGATGCCCTACAGAGGCGATGATACTCGTCTGAATGTTTGGCAGCGCCTCGTGATGCTTTTTGTGGGTATAGGTGGATTATGGTTTATTCCTACATTCCATAATATTACGAAACTGAGTCCATTCTTGGGTGCACTCTGTGTTCTCGCTATTTTGTGGGTGGTAAATGAGATTTTCAACCGTAAGCTCATGAATATGGATGCCATGGTGGATCGTCGTACACCTCGTGTGTTGCAGTATGGAGTCATTCAGATGATTCTTTTTGTAATGGGAATCATGATGGCGGTTGCTGTGGTGAAGGAAACTGGTGCTTTCAATGCGCTGACTGAGTATCTGGGTGTGGATGAACAGAATCCGAGTGTGTGGACACATGGTGTGGTGGCAGGTGTTATCAGTACTGTTTTGGATAATTTCGCTACAGCCATCAATTTCTTCTCTTTGCCTGATCTTCCTTTGCAGAATGAATTGTTGGAAGGGATGACAGATTACAGTTGCAATGGCTTGTATTGGCAGGTGATTGCTTATTGTGTCATGGCAGGTGGAAATGTGTTGGGTATCGGTACGGTAAGTGGACTGGCTCTGATGAAAATGGAGCGGATGCGCATTACTTGGTTCTTCCGTAATGTTGGTTGGAAGGCTCTTTTGGGTGGCGTTATTGGACTTGCCATCCTCTGGCTCTCACACAATCTTGTTTCGGGAGCTACGTGTTTGTTGATTTAAAGAATTTATCCTTATTCTTATATTTTGATAAAAGAGTATTCTTATACTCTGGAAAATGAGAATAAAAATATGAAAAGCATTCACATTGCGTGAAAGGCACGTAATCAGAATAAAACTGAATATAAATTCAGATAAAACTAATTCAGAATAAACATATAATAATATAATAAGGTATATAGTTATGGCAAAGATTAAAACTATAGGTATTTTGACCTCTGGAGGTGATGCTCCAGGAATGAATGCAGCTATCCGTGCGGTAACTCGTGCTGCAATTTACAATGGTTTCAACGTAAAGGGTATCTATCGTGGTTATGATGGTCTTATCAATGATGAGATCAAGACTTTTACCACAGAAAATGTGAGTGGTATCATCGGTACAGGTGGTACTATACTGAAAACAGCTCGTTCTAAGGAATTTATGACAGAAGAAGGTCGTCAGAAGGCTTTCGAGACCATTCAGAAAGAAGAAATCGATGCCCTTGTGGTTATCGGTGGTAATGGTTCGCTGACTGGTGCGATGAATTTTGCCCGCGAATTTGATGTTTGCTGCATTGGTCTCCCTGGTACTATTGATAATGACCTTTATGGAACAGATAATACTATCGGGTATGATACTACCATGAATACAATCGTGGAATGTGTGGACCGTATCCGTGATACCGCCCAGAGCCATGAGCGTATTTTCTTCATTGAGGTAATGGGACGTGATGCTGGTTTCCTGGCACAGAACAGTGCTATCGCAAGTGGTGCAGAGGCTGCTATCATTCCTGAAGACAGTACGGATGTTGACCAGTTGGCTCAGTTTATGGAGCGTGGTATCCGTAAATCAAAGAAGAGTTGTATCGTTATCGTCTCTGAAAGTCCTAAGTGTGGTGCCCTCTACTATGCAGACCGTGTGCGCAAGGAGTTCCCAGAGTTTGATGTGCGTGTTTCTATCTTAGGTCACTTGCAGCGTGGCGGTCGTCCTTCTGCCCGTGACAGAATCCTTGCTTCCCGTACAGGTTGTGGTGCTATAGAAGCCATCATACAGGGACAGAGAAATGTCATGATTGGTGTGCGTAATAATGAGGTTGTTTATGTTCCATTGTCAGAAGCTATCCGCTCAGACAAACCATTTGACCGTAAATTGATCAAGGTGCTTGATGAATTGAGCATCTAAACTTGATGATATCAAAGCCGAATGTTGAGTGTGGGTTTCTGAAAAGAAATCAGAAAAAACACTCAACATTCATGGTTTTGGGAATCAGTGTAAAAGTAAAAATGATTTAAACGGCACTAAAAATGGTTTAAAGGAGAATTAAACTTCATTTTTATTTGGAGTTTTCTTAATTTGTTGTTACTTTTGCAGAGTCGTTAAATAAGATAACAAATACAATAACAAATAAATTTAACTTATAGCTTATGTCACAAATTAACGGACGCATTTCGCAGATTATCGGTCCTGTTATCGACGTTTATTTCGATATCAAGGGCGAGAATCCAGAGAAGGTGCTTCCAAAGATTCACGAAGCTCTAAAGGTGCAACGTCCTGACGGACGCGAATTGGTCATCGAGGTGCAGCAGCACATCGGTGAGGACACAGTACGCTGTGTCGCTATGGACAACACCGACGGCTTGCAGCGTGGCTTGGAGGTTGTCTCTACGGGCAGCCCAATCGTGATGCCTGCAGGCGAGCAAATCAAAGGTCGTATGATGAATGTCATCGGACAGCCTATTGATGGTATGAATGAATTGGACATGAAAGGCGCTTATCCTATCCATCGCGAAGCTCCTAAGTTTGACGAACTGTCAACCCACAAGGAGATGCTTGCTACCGGTATAAAGGTGATCGACTTGCTCGAGCCTTATATGAAGGGTGGTAAGATTGGACTTTTCGGAGGTGCTGGTGTAGGTAAGACTGTGCTTATCATGGAGTTGATCAACAACATCGCCAAGGGACACAACGGTTACTCCGTATTCGCTGGTGTAGGTGAACGTACTCGTGAGGGTAACGACTTGATTCGAGATATGCTTGAGTCAGGTGTTATCAAGTATGGCGAGAAGTTCCGTAAAGCCATGGAAGAGGGTAAGTGGGATCTTTCCCTCGTTGATCCAGAGGAACTTGCCAAGAGTCAGGCTACCCTGGTGTATGGTCAGATGAATGAGCCACCGGGGGCACGTGCTTCTGTAGCGCTTTCTGGTTTGACCGTAGCCGAGGAATTCCGTGATCATGGCGGTAAGAATGGTGAGGCTGCCGATATCATGTTCTTCATCGATAACATCTTCCGTTTCACCCAGGCTGGTTCTGAGGTTTCTGCGCTGTTGGGTCGTATGCCATCAGCCGTAGGTTATCAGCCAACATTGGCTTCCGAGATGGGTGCTATGCAGGAGCGAATCACTTCTACCAAGAATGGTTCCATCACCTCTGTACAGGCTGTTTATGTGCCTGCCGATGACTTGACCGACCCAGCTCCAGCTACTACATTTACCCACCTGGATGCTACCACAGAGCTTTCACGTAAGATTGCTTCTCTCGGTATCTATCCTGCTGTAGATCCATTAGGTTCTACCTCTCGTATCCTCGATCCACTGATCGTCGGCAAGGCACATTACGATTGCGCACAGCGAGTAAAACAGTTGTTGCAGCGTTACAATGAGTTGCAGGATATCATCGCCATCCTCGGTATGGATGAACTTTCTGATGAGGATAAGTTGACCGTGAACCGTGCACGCCGTGTACAGCGTTTCTTGAGTCAGCCATTCACCGTAGCAGAGCAGTTCACCGGTTTGAAGGGTGTGATGGTACCTATCGAAGAGACTATCAAGGGCTTCAATGCTATCCTCGACGGCGAGGTGGATGACCTGCCTGAGCAGGCTTTCCTCAACGTAGGTACTATCGAGGACGCAAAGGAGAAGGCTAAGCAGTTGCTTGCAGCAGCACAGGCGTAGTCTTTAGTGAAGAGTGAAGAACGAAGAATGAAGAATTCGATAGCAATATTGGGTTATTATAAAGTTCAAAGTTCAAAGTTCAAAATTCAAAGTTAAAGATTATGTTAAAACTTAAGATAGTTTCTCCCGAGAAAATAGTCTTCCAAGGTGAAGTGGAGAGCGTTCTGGTTCCTGGAACTCTCGGTTCATTCGAGATTCTCAACGATCACGCTCCTATTATCTCCTCGCTTGAAATAGGCAAGGTGGAATACACTACCAAGGAAGGCAAGCAAGTGATGAACATACAGGGTGGATTCGTGGAATGTAAGAAAAACGAAGTAAGCCTCTGTGTAGAAGTATAGATATGGAAAAGGAAGAAAAGATGCGCTTGCAATATATCAGGCAAGTTGATATCAAGTATAAACAGATTTCGCTCTGGTTGACAGCGGGTGTGGCCTTGGCCATACTTTTTGCCTGCAGATTGTCTGCTCAATGCGAAGATATAATTGCTCAGGTGGTTAATCCTCTGATTGTGAGTGCGTTGTTCTCGCTTGTTGCAAGTACTGCTTACAGTGAAGCATGGAAAGCGATAGCAAAGTCTTCACCTGCAAATCTTGTCAAGTTTTACTTGGCGGCTTTGGTTGTGAAGTTGATGGCTGGAATCTTGGTGTTTCTCATCTATGTACTTGTATGTGATAAGCAGAACATATTAGGCTTTACAGCTATCTTTGCTCTTTTCTATATAGTTCTTCTCGTATTCGATTGCGTTTATTTCACTCGGGTAGAGAAAAAAGGTCGTCTTTCTTAAGCGACTTTGAGACAAACAGATTAATAAATTAAAAATAAGAATTAAAGAATATGAAACATCTCAAGCAATTCCTCTTGATGGCGATGCTGCTTTTCACGCTGGCACCTCTGCAGGTATCGGCCAAGGAAAACATCGACGTGAAAGAGATATTGTGGGGTCATATCAAGGATTCTTATGAATGGCATATCACAAAGGTGGGAGACCATCCCGTAGTGATTCATCTGCCTATCATCGTGAAGAGCTCAACGGGCTGGCACGTCTTCTGCAGCAGCGAATTCTCGGAAGAGAAGGATGCCAATGGAGACCGTCCAGGACCTTTCAACCTGGTGATCAAGAACGCTGATGCGCAGGCGAATCCCAACAAGATAGTAGAGAAGGTGGGAGGCCAGGAGGTTCGTCCTCTCGACATCTCCATCACGAAGACCGTTTGCGTGCTCTTCATCGATGCTATCATCCTGTTGCTCTGTGTCCTGATACCAGCCCGCTGGTGCAGGAACCACAAGGTGGATGACCCTGCACCAAAGGGATTTGTGGGACTGATGCACATGTTCATCATGTCGGTATATACCGATGTAATTGAGGCCACACTGGGTAAGGAAGCCCCAAAGTACGCACCATGGTTGCTTACTTGCTTCTTCTTTATCTTCGTGGCGAATATCATGGGTATCGTACCATTCCCTCCAGGTGGTGGTAACCTGACGGGTAATATCGCCTGCACCGTATTCTTCGGTGTAACGACATTCCTGATTACCAACTTCACCGGTACCAAGGAATACTGGAAGGAAATCTTCTGGCCGGAGGTACCAACGTGGTTGAAGGTGCCAGTGCCACTGATGCCATTCATCGAGCTTTTCGGAATCTTTACGAAACCGCTGGCTCTGATTATCCGACTCTTCGCCAACATGATGGCGGGTCACGCCATCGCACTTTCGTTTGCGGCTATCATTTTCATCATGTTCAACATCAGTGAGAATGCTATCGCCAACTATGTGGCAGGTACGGGTATGACAATAGTAAGTGTTGCGATGAGCGCTTTTATGATGCTCCTCGAAGTATTGGTAAGCTACATTCAGGCATTGGTATTCACCATGCTGAGTGCAGTATTCATCTCGCTGGCTCATGTAAAGTCTCATGAGGCTGAGCCAGAGGTAGTGAAGTAATTTATAATTTATAATTACGGAATCTACATTCAATTAAACATTAAATAAAGAAAATATTAACAACTTAAATTATTAAGATTATGTTATCACTTTTATTAGCAGCAGAGATTGCAAAGTTGGGTGCCGCAGTAGGTGCAGGTTTGGCCGCTATTGGCGCAGGTATTGGTATCGGTCGCATTGGTGGCCAGGCTATGGACGCCATGGCTCGTCAGCCAGAGAAGATGGGCGATCTCCGTTCTTCTATGATTATCGCAGCTGCGTTGGTTGAGGGTGTTGCGTTCTTCGCAGTCATCATTGCCATCTTGGCTATCGTAATGTAATATTTTGCTGTCACAGTTTGCCGTTCTCAATATTTGTTTTTAAATAAGATTGAGGACGGAGAACGGTGGCTCAAAAAGAGTTAGTTAATTAAAAAACGTTTAAGTAAAACTTTAACCAGTATATATGGATTTATTGATTCCTGATAGCGGTTTGCTTTTCTGGATGACGTTGGTCTTTATCATCGTCTTCATTATCCTTTGGAAGGCTGGATTCCCAGCCATCATCAAGATGGTGAACGACCGAAAGGCCTACATCGATGAGAGTTTGCGTAAAGCTCACGAAGCCAATGAAAAGCTTGCCAATATCCAAAAAGAAGGTGAATCCATCTTGCAGGAAGCTCGCGAGAAGCAGGCTGCCATTCTGAAAGAGGCTGCTGAAACCCGTGATGCCATCGTAGAGAAAGCACAGGACAAGGCCCGCGAAGAGGGCGCTCGTCTTCTTTCTGATGCCAAGACTCAGATTGAGAACGAAAAGCAGAATGCTATTCGTGAAATCCGTGGACAGGTTGCAGAACTCTCTGTTCAAATAGCAGAGAAGGTGCTCAAAGCAAAACTCTCTGACGATAAAGCACAGATGGATTTGATAAATCGACTGCTGGACGAGGTTTCTTCTGATAACAAATAGTAAAGCTTATGGATATAGGTGTAATATCGGTGCGTTATGCCCGTGCTCTTATCAAGGCAGCTACCGGCATGAAGCTCGAAGATCAGGTGTACCAGGAGATGCAGACGCTCTACAAGAGCTACATCGACGTGCCTGAACTGAGATTTACGATAGACAACCCTATGCTTTCTAAGGATAAGAAACAGGCACTTCTCACGACTGCTTTAGGTGAAAAACCTTCAGACCTCAGTAAGAAGTTCGTTGCTCTTGTACTGAAAGAGGATAGGGAGAGCACCCTGCAATTCATGGCTGCTTCGTATATCACTCTTTACAGGAAACAGAAGAACATCATCCGTGGTAAGCTGATTACCGCCACAGCAGTAGCTCCTGAAACTGAGCAGAAAATGCGTCAGATGGTGGAGCAGCGAACGCAAGGTACTGTGGAGTTCAAAACAGAGGTGAACCCTGAAATCATCGGTGGCTTCATCCTTGAGTATGATACTTATAGAATGGATGCGAGCGTGAAAACAAAGCTCACAAACATTCTGACACAGCTTAAAAAGTAAGAGATAAGTGAAGTGTGAAAAACGAAGAGTGAACTACTCTGGTGCTTTTCCCTTCATATATTTCTAAATTCAAATTTTAAATTTTAAATAACAATGTCAGATAAAATTAAACCAAGTGAGGTGTCTGAAGTTCTTCAGCAACAACTACAGGAGGTAAATGGCGCTCAGCAGTTTGACGAAGTTGGTACTGTGCTCACCGTCGGTGATGGTGTGGCTCGTATCTATGGTCTTCGTAATGCAGAGGCTAATGAGCTTCTTGAGTTCGAGAACGGCACGATGGCCATCGTCATGAACCTCGAGGAAGACAACGTGGGTTGTGTCCTCCTGGGTCCTACTGCTGGCATCAAGGAGGGACAGAGCGTGAAGCGTACTCACCGTATCGCTTCTATCCGCGTGAACGACAACTTCTTAGGTCGTGTCGTTAACCCTCTGGGTCAGGCTATCGATGGCCAGGGTGATATCGATCTCACCGGCGCTTTCGAGATGCCTCTGGATCGTAAGGCTCCTGGTGTGATCTATCGTCAGCCAGTGAAGGAGCCTCTGCAGACAGGTTTGAAGGCTGTCGATTCCATGATTCCTATCGGTCGTGGACAGCGTGAGTTGATCATCGGCGACCGTCAGACCGGTAAGACTGCCATCGCAGTGGATACCATCATCAACCAGAAGAGTTTCTATGAGGCAGGCAAGCCTGTATATTGTATCTATGTAGCCATCGGTCAGAAAGCTTCTACTGTAGCTGCATTGGTACAGAACCTCAAGGAGCATGGCGCTTTGCCATATACTATTATTGTAAGTGCTACCGCTGCCGATCCTGCAGCCATGCAATACTACGCACCATTTGCTGGTGCTGCTATTGGTGAGTACTTCCGCGACCGCGGTTACTCAGCCCTCGTAGTATATGATGACTTGAGTAAGCAGGCTGTGGCTTATCGTGAGGTATCCTTGATTCTCCGCCGTCCATCAGGACGTGAGGCTTACCCTGGTGATGTATTCTATCTCCACTCTCGTCTGTTGGAGCGTGCTGCTCGTATCAACGACCAGCAGGAGGTAGCTGAGCAGATGAACGACCTGCCAGAGTGCCTGAAGGGCAAGGTAAAGGGTGGTGGTTCTTTGACTGCCCTTCCTATCATTGAGACTCAGGCTGGTGACGTTTCAGCATACATCCCAACCAACGTAATTTCTATTACCGATGGTCAGATCTTCCTGGAGACCGACCTCTTCAACCAGGGCTTCCGTCCAGCTATCAACGTAGGTATCTCTGTATCCCGTGTAGGTGGTTCTGCTCAGATTAAGAGTATGAAGAAGGTGGCTGGTACCTTGAAGATTGATATGGCTCAGTATCGTGAGTTGGAGGCTTTCTCTAAGTTCTCCAGCGATATGGATGCTGTGACAGCGATGACCTTGGATCGTGGT
This sequence comes from Prevotella sp. AM42-24, assembly GCF_003461825.1. Taxonomy (NCBI): domain Bacteria; kingdom Pseudomonadati; phylum Bacteroidota; class Bacteroidia; order Bacteroidales; family Prevotellaceae; genus Prevotella; species Prevotella sp. AM42-24. The sequence continues at coordinate 14,770 of NZ_QTXV01000001.1, forward strand.
CGTAAGAACGACCAACTGTTGGTACAGCCTCAGTATCGCCCTATGCCAGTAGGCGAGCAGGTGGCTATTCTCTATTGTGGTGTTCATGGTTTGATGCACGACGTGCCTATGGATAAGGTTCGTGAGTGTCAGGATCAGTTCCTTGACGCTATGCGCAGCCAGCACGCTGATGTCATAGAAACTTTGGCAGATGGTAAACTCACCGACGACTGCATCAAGGTTGTCGAGGAGACTATGGCAAATGTAGCTGGACAATATAAAGTGTAATAGCCTATGCCGTCATTAAAAGAGATAAAAACTCGTATTGCCAGCGTCAATAGCACCCGTAAAATTACGAGTGCTATGAAGATGGTGGCATCCAGTAAGTTGCATCATGCTCAGGTTGCTATACAGAACATGTTACCTTATGAGGATATGCTAGAACATATTCTCAAGAATTTCTTAGTCAGTACTCCTTCTGTTCAATGTGAATTGGAAGTAGAGCATAAGTTGGTTAAGCGCGTTGCTCTTGTGGTTTACAGTTCGAATAGTTCGCTTTGCGGTGGATTCAATTCCAATATCATTAAGATGATGATGCATGCTGTGGATGAGTATAAAGCTCAAGGCATTGACGACATTACGGTTTATCCTATCGGTAGAAAGGTTGCTGAGAAGGCGCAGAAATTGGGACTTCATATTGCAGGTGATTTTACAGAGCTTGCTGAAAAGCCAAATTCCAGTGAATGCGCTGCTATTGCAAAGGAACTGGCCAAAAAATATGTGGCAGGTGAACTGGACCGAGTAGAAATGATTTATCATCATTTCAAAAGTGCTGGTTCTCAGATTCTTACCCGCAAGACATTTTTGCCAATCGACCTCTCTACGGAGGCTATTGGTGAAGATAACGACCGTGATCTGACTTCCAATATTGCTACAGCCAAAGCTCAAGAATATCTCCGCAAGAAACAGGAAGATCAAGAGCGCCAGACTACAGAAGCAAAACCGCTGAATGATGATTTCATCGTAGAGCCGGATTTGAATACTGTACTGAGCGTGCTGATTCCTAAGCATTTGCATCTGATGATATTCACAGCTTTGCTGGATAGCTTAGCCAGCGAACATGCTGCTCGAATGGTGGCTATGCAAACTGCTACGGATAATGCCGATGAACTCTTGCGCGAACTCAACTTGCAGTACAACAAGAGTCGTCAACAGGCCATTACAAATGAATTGCTTGATATTGTTGGCGGTAGTGTCAACAATTAAATGTTTGTCTTGAGTATTTAAGAAAATAAGTAGTAATCTTGATGATTTCAAGGAAACATTCATTCTAAATAAAAAAGGAGACAAGCGGTGAGCTTATCTCCTTTTTTCATGTTTCATTTTAAAGCACCTTTTTGTTTCTTGTTATAGTGCCATCCTTATATCTTCTTTATTTTTAGTGCCATCCTTTTTTTATACTTTATACCCTTTAAGGTTTTAACTGTTTTTTATATCTTGTATCGTAGCCCGATATTGAGATCAAAAGTTCGGGATTTTACATTTTCATGATACGAATAATATGTATATCTCAGATAATAAGATGCCCCCATTTCAAAACTCAGATGTCTCGAGAGATTGAAGAACATCTTAGCGTTTGTAACAAGCAGTGATGCATTTCCCTTATCGCCCTGAGCGTTCAGGTAGAGTGGGTCGGTATTTTCCCAGTCTTTCTGTTCATACCCTTTCCATGTGAAGATGCGGTAGTAATCTGCACCGAGTCTGATACTTCCCACTTTTCCAAATTCCATGAAACTATTCATCTTCACGCTGTATCCGCTACCCATATTGTAGTCTCTGTCTATGATGTTATAGTAGTCGGTCAGGCTTCCACCGAGAATGATGCCGTCTATGAAGATGCTCTGTTCCAGTTTGGTCAAATTTCCGATGGTAGGATAACTGCATAAGATTCCTGGTCCTACTGAAGCGGCTTCTGATATGCGGTATGGAACCTCACTGGTTCCGTCCTTTACAGGCTGGGAGTCATAATAGTTGAAGTGCTGGAAGATACCGAACAGCACCTTCAAATCATCTTTCTCGATGACATGTGCTCCCCACAGTCTTCCTAACAAGTGTACTGACGTAATGAGCGGTTGGTTGTTGCTCAATCCGAAAGTCAGATCCGTGGTGAAATAATCGAACGGTTTGTTCGTTTCTTCCTTGAAAGCATCACCATATACTAAGTTCAGATTGATATATGGATTTCCCTCACCCCTGAAAAGAGAATTGTTATCTGCCAGATAGCGGTAACCTGCAGAAATGGAAAAGTCAACGGGTAATTTCTCGTAGTCATGATATTTATAGTATTTGCCCCTTACTCTCCAGGCATCACCGCTGATGATACGGTTCAACTCTTTGATAGGACAGACTATGGCTCCAAGAAATTCTCTCAGAAATCGACTGAATCCTCTCTGGCGGTCATCATATACCAGATTGCTGATGCGGTGTGTGACCTCACCGATGCACACTCCTCCCATGGTTGTTGCCATCAGGTCATTGATAGCAGGCGGTTCTATCTCGCAGGTCGTCTCCCACATCAGACTTCCACAGAAAGAATAGGGGATGGATTGCCAGAAATTCATGCCGTTGCTTCTTGCAGCATTAAAGTACAGACCTCCATGATAGGGGTGAGCAAACAGGTTGGTAGAGAATTGGTCATTATCCCATACAAATCCGTTCTGGATGTTGTGCTTGATACTGTGGAGAGAGATTTTTGCAAAATCTTCATTCATCACAAATTGGTCAAAGCATTGTACGCCCACATTGATGGCAAAAGCTTCCAGCGCAGCTTTCCATGGATGTTTCTTCTGACGGGATGGGTCATTGGCTGCATAAACCTGCATCAGACTATCGGTTGCTGGGAGATATTGGTCTGCTTGTTTATTGCCTAAGGTCTGCGATTCTATGATGTTGGCTTTTTCTTCTTTTTTTTGATTTTCCAAAGCCCCATTTCTGACAAGTCTGAATGCAATACCGCCTTCCAGCAGCAAACGGTTGCGATAGTGCTGGGCATGGTGGTAATATCGGGTGTCTCCATAACCTACCGATGCAAAAAGCGAACTGTAGTGGCCCAATTGATAGTCTGCGTTCAGGCGTGCTTGGAGGGAGAAGAGTCTTTTTGGCTTTTCTGATGAATGTTCTTCAAAAGTCTCCACATGATAATATCCCAAATCGCCGCTCAGAGAGAATTGTGGATTCAGTTGAAAATACTGTCCGATGCGATAGAAAAGTGCTCCAGAGAACTTGCTGTCGAGTCCCATGTGATGAGTTCCGATACCTATTATATTATAGGTACTGCGATTTCTGAATCTGAGAGCCATGTTCAGTTTTGTTGAGGTTCCGATATAGCTCAGCAAGTCAATGCGGGTCTTGGGATTAACATTGACCAGACCAATTTTGTGAGCCACCGTGTCTCTGCTATAGTTGATGATGCCAATCTGGACACCTCGTGGATGGCTGATGCAAGCATTGAACAATCCTATTTGAGAACCATTGAGGGTATCAGCATAGTTATAAACTGCTGTTTGAATTCCCCTCATGGACGAGGAACAGATATTGGCTGCTCCCGCCAATTGGATGCCGCGCTTCATTCCCATGGAAACGTTAGAAATTCCAGCCAACTGGATCCCCTTGAACGTAGAAGTGGATGCATTGCTGAGCATACCTATCTGGATACCATTTCCTTTGGTAGCAAAGTTGTTTAATGCAGAAATCTGAACTCCCTGCATATCTTTTTTGATGGCATTTGTAAGGATGCTCAGATTGGCCCCTTTTAAGGAGTCGGTATTACAGAATAAAGAGATGTTGAAATGCTCAACGCCTTTCTGCGCCTGAATTCCTGCGGAATTCAAACTCAATGTCATGCATATCAGCATTCCTATCTTCGTTTTTGTCATATTGCATAGTTTATTTTAACAGCACTTTCTCATCATACTTACCATTCTGCAGTGCTGTTTGTTAATTCTTCAATTAATTATTATATGGATAGTGTATGACTTTTCCTATCCGTTGCAAAAGTACATATAATTAGCGTAATAAACCATAAAATGGGCAAAAGTTTTCGTTTTTGCTTATAAAAAATATAAACAGAAAACGTTTACGCTTCTTTTTCGTATAAAAACTTTACTAATATTTTGCAGTTTCCGAATAAAGTATTATCTTTGCATTCAAATACAGTTTGCTATCTCGACTTTGCAATGTGTAGGTATTAAAGACTGACTTGCAAGTTATGGCATACATTATGAATTAAGTAAAGAAATGAGCGATAAGATAAAACATTCTGGTATAATCAATGCTATCAGGGGAGAATGTATATCAGTACGTATTCTACAATCCTCCGCCTGTAGTGGCTGCAAGGTTGCTTCTCACTGTAATTCTTCTGAGACAAAAGAGAAGATTATTGAGGTAAACCAACCTGGCGTTCAATCGAAATACAAAATCGGTGATCATGTAGTAGTGGTGGCTGATATGTCAGTTGGCTTTCGGGCAAGTATCTATGGTTATATATTACCATTGGTCCTGATGGTTGTAACTTTGGTTCTTGTCATAGCCTGTGGGGCAGGTGAGGGCATTGCTGCACTTTCTTCTTTGGGAATCCTCTTTCCTTATTATATGGCTCTGTTTCTGTTGAAGGATAAGCTGAAGGAAAAGTTGTCGTTCACCTTGGAATAGTAAGTAAAGAGCAAGAGAATAATCATATAGTAATGAACCTGAAATAAGTAATTTCGGATAAATAACTAAAACAAATTATAATTATGAATTTTATCGTGATTGCAATCTTGGTCCTTGGTTCCATTGCGCTTGTTGCTGCATTGGTTCTTTTTGGAGTATCCAAGAAATTTGCCGTCGAAGAAGACCCGAGACTTGGACAGGTGGGAGAAATCCTGCCAGGTGCTAATTGTGGTGGTTGTGGTTTTGCCGGTTGTTCTGGTATGGCTGCTGCCCTTGTCAAGGGTGCTGATGCCGGTTCTATCGAAGGATTGATGTGTCCTGTAGGTGGAGCTGACGTGATGGGCAAAGTGGCTGACCTTTTGGGTATCGCAGTGGCTAACACTGAGGCGAAGGTGGCCGTAGTGCGTTGTAATGGATCTTGTGAGAATCGTCCTCGCATCGCCGAGTATGATGGTTTGCACACTTGTGCTGCTATGAATTCCTGTGGTGCTGGTGAGACTGGCTGCGGATTCGGTTGTCTGGGTTGTGGTGATTGTGTTGCTGCTTGCCAGTTTGGTGCGATTGCTATCAATCCAAAAACAGGCCTTCCTGAGGTTGATGAAGAAAAATGTACGGGTTGCGGCGCTTGTGCTAAGGCTTGTCCACGTCACATCATCGAACTCCGCAAGAAGGGTCCTAAGGGACGCCGTGTTTACGTTCAGTGCGTAAATCACGACAAGGGCGCTGTAGCAAAGAAAGCTTGTAGTGTTGCTTGTATCGCATGCGGTAAGTGTCAGAAAGTCTGCAAGTTCGATGCTATCACAATCGAAAACAACGTGGCTTATGTTGACTTCAACAAGTGCCGCATGTGTACAAAGTGTGTTGACGAATGCCCTACTGGTGCACTCGTGAAAGTAAATTTCCCAATTAAGAAGGCAAAGCCAGCTGCTGATGTTGCTCCTCAGGCAGATGCTCCAGTTGCAGCTCCTAAAGCAGAAGCTCCAGTTGCAGCTCCTCAGGCAGAGACTTCAGAAGTAAAGAAGGAGGACTAAATCATGAATTTGAGAACATTTAGAATTGGTGGAGTTCACCCAGAAGAGAATAAAATTACTGCCGAGATGGCTACTCAGGTAGCTCCTCTCCCTAAGCAGGCTATTTTCCCACTTGGACAGCACATTGGTGCTCCTGCAAAACCAGTTGTTGCTAAGGGTGACAAGGTGAAAGTAGGTACTCTCATCGCAGAGGCTGGTGGTTTCGTGAGTGCTCCTATTTACAGCTCTGTATCAGGAACTGTATTCAAGGTTGATACGTCTATTGATGCTACAGGTTATCGTAAGCCTTGTATTATTATTAATGTAGAAGGTGATGAATGGGAGGAGAGTATTGACCGCTCAGACAAACTTGAGACTTTGGAAGCTCACGCAGAATTGACTTCAGAGGAGATTGTCAATCGCATCAAGGTGGCTGGTGTTACTGGTATGGGTGGTGCTGGTTTCCCTACTTTCATCAAACTTTGTCCTCCTCCAGGAGCTAAGGCTGAATGTGTGATTATCAATGGTGTTGAGTGTGAACCTTATATTACAGCCGACTATCGTCTGATGATGGAGCATGCTGATGAAATTCTCGTAGGTCTTAATCTCCTGATGAAGGCTGCTAAGGTGGAGAAGGGTTACATTGGTATCGAAGATAACAAGCCTGCTGCTATCAAACTCTTTGAAGAGAAGACTGCTGGCGATTCTCGTATCGAGATAGTACCACTGGCAAAGAAGTATCCTCAAGGTGGTGAGAAACAGTTGGTGGATGCAGTTATCCGTCGTCAGGTTCCTGCTCCTCCTGCAATCCCTGTCAATGTTGGAGCAATAGTTCAGAATGTAGGTACTGCCTTTGCTGTTTATCAGGCAGTTATGAAGAATAAACCTCTCTTCGAACGCTATACCACCGTTACTGGTAAGCAGGTGAAGAATCCAGGAAACTTCCTCGTACGTATGGGAACTCCATTCTCTCAGATGATTGAAAACTGTGGCGGTTTGCCAGAGGGTGATAATAAGGTGTTGGCTGGTGGTCCGATGATGGGTAAGGCCGTGATTAGCCTCGATGTACCTGTAACCAAGGGTACCAACTCAATCACCATATTGACCGATACTGATGCTCATCGCAAGAAGGCTCAGCCATGTATCCGTTGTGCCAAGTGTGTGGATGCTTGTCCTATGGGATTGGAGCCATACTTACTTGCTACATTGAGCGTAGTGAAGGATTATGAGCGCCTGGAGGCAGAGGAGGTAACTTCTTGTATCGCTTGCGGTTCTTGCCAGTTTACTTGTCCTTCTCATCGTCCTATCCTTGATAATATCATCAATGGTAAGGCTGCTGTGATGGGTATCATCAGAGCTCGTAGCGCTAAGAAGTAATCATTCACGTCAAGAAGAAATTTCATTCGCATCAAGAAGGAATTTCATTGAGAAAAGAATCTAAAGAAAATTCATTTACGAAAGAATTTAAAAGATAAAATGGGAAAATTAATCGTTTCATTATCGCCACATGCCCATGGAAATGAGAGCGTGGAGAAGAATATGTACGGTGTGATCATCGCTCTCGTGCCTGCTATTCTCGCCTCTATCTATTTCTTTGGTTTGGGTTCAGCAGTTGTACTGCTTACCTCAGTGGCAGCCTGCGTTTTCTTTGAGTGGGCAATTACAAAATATATCCTAAAGGAGGAGACCAGTTTGCTTGATGGCTCTGCTATTATCACCGGTCTTCTGCTCGGCATGAACTTGCCAAGTAACCTTCCTCTTTGGATCATTATTATCGGTGCCTTGTTTGCCATCGGTGTAGGTAAGATGACTTTCGGCGGTTTGGGTAACAATCCTTTCAATCCTGCGTTGGTAGGTCGTTGCTTCCTGCTCGTCAGTTTCCCTGCCCAGATGACTTCATGGCCAATAGCTGGACAGATGCTCAGCTATACTGATGCTACAACAGGTGCAACACCATTGGCGATCATGAAGACTGCCATCAAGACTGGTGATGCTTCTCTTCTGAATCAGTTGCCTGATTCTTTGAGTTTGCTTTTCGGAGCAACTGGCGATACGTTTGGAGCTGGTACTACTGGTGAAGTTTGTGCTGTCGCTCTCTTGCTTGGTTTGGCTTACATGCTTTGGAAGAAGGTTATCACCTGGCATATTCCTGTCAGCATCATCGCTACCGTATTTGTATTTAGCGGTCTGATGCACTTGGCTAACCCTGTTTATGCCAATCCATTTGCAGTCATTTTAAGTGGAGGTTTAATGCTCGGTGCCATCTTTATGGCAACTGATTATGTTACCTCTCCAATGACTCACAAGGGTATGCTCATTTATGGAGTTTGTATCGGTCTTCTGACCATCATTATCCGCAACTGGGGTAGCTATCCAGAAGGTATGTCGTTCGCCATTCTGATCATGAATGCGTTCACACCTCTTATTAACACATATGTTAAACCAAAGCGCTTCGGTGAGAAGCCTGCTAAGAAATAAGGAGGACTGAGACATGCAGAAATTAGAATCATCATTAAAGAACATGGTGCTTGTTCTGGTGGGCGTAGCGCTCATCGTAGGTGCCGTTCTTGCTTATATCAATCATCTTACTTCTGGTCCTATTGCTGAAAAGGCAGAACAGAGTCTTGCTGCTGGTATCAAGAATGTGATGGGTACTGATCAACTTCAGGTAGCAGAACCGCAAGAGGTGAAGCAGGAGTTTGGAGGTAAGGAGTTTACTTTTGTACTTCATAATTGTTCAGACAAGAGTGGCAAGCAGTTGGGTGCTGCCGTAGAGAGTACAACCGGTGGTTTCGGTGGCGATGTGAAGGTACTTGTTGGTTTCGATACCGAAGGTAAGATCTTGGGTTATACCATTCTTCAGGCTTCTGAGACTCCCGGTTTGGGAGCTAAAGCTGCCACATGGTTCCAGAAGGACGGAAAGGGTAGTGTCATTGGTATGACTCCAAAGGATGGTGACCTCCACGTAAGTAAGGATGATAAGAGTGGCAATGCTGTAGATGCGATTACAGCTTCTACCATCACCAGCCGTGCTTTTCTTAAAGCCATCAATCAGGCTTACAAGGTTTATTCTGGTAAGCAGGTAGATGGCGAGAGTGGTGCATCCAAGCATGCAGAAGGTGAGGGTGATGGAGCAAAAGTTGAACAAAATGAAAAGAAAGGATAAGCCGATATGAGTAATGTTAAGATTTTGATGAACGGACTCATCAAGGAGAATCCAACCTTCGTGTTGCTTCTCGGTATGTGTCCTACCTTGGCTACAACAACCAGCGCCATCAATGGTCTCTCTATGGGATTGGCTACTATGGCAGTGCTGATTTGTACCAACTTTGTAATTTCTTGTATCAAGAAGATTACTCCGGATATGGTTCGCATCCCTGTGTTTATCGTAGTGATTGCAGCTTTTGTTACAATCCTTCAGATGGTAATGAGTGCTTATGCTCCAGATAGCATCAACCAGGCTTTGGGTATCTATATTCCGCTGATTGTCGTGAACTGTATCATCTTGGGCCGTGCAGAGAGTTTTGCAGCAAAGAACTCGCCTCTGTCCAGTTTGGTAGATGGAGTAGGTTGCGGTTTGGGATTCACCCTTGCCTTGACGCTTCTTGGTTGTGCCCGTGAGATTTTAGGAGCAGGCAGTATCTTTGGCATCGCCTTGTTGCCTGAGACTACTAACATTCTGGTATTCATCTTGCCTCCTGGTGCATTCCTCACATTGGGATATATTATAGCAATATTTAATAAGGTTAAGAAATAGAAATTATGGAATATTTATTGATATTTATCTCTGCGATATTCGTTAACAATATCGTCTTATCGCAGTTCCTCGGTATCTGTCCTTTTTTGGGCGTATCGAAGAAGATTGATACAGCCATCGGTATGGGTGGAGCCATCGCCTTTGTCTTGACCTTGGCAACCATCATTACTTGGTGTGTTCAGAAATATGTACTCGATCCATTCGGATTGCAATATCTCCAGACTCTGGCATTTATCCTTGTGATTGCAGCCTTGGTACAGATGGTTGAGATCATCCTCAAGAAAGTTTCCCCTGCACTTTATCAGGCTCTTGGAATCTTCCTTCCATTGATTACTACCAACTGTGCAGTGCTTGGTGTAGCCATCTTGGTTATCCAGAAAGATTTCAATCTTTTGGAGAGTGTTGTTTATGCATTCTCTACAGCTTTGGGTTTTGCACTGGCTCTGATTGTTTTTGCTGGTATCCGTGAGCAGCAGGCTTTGGTTCGTATTCCTAAGGGTATGCAGGGAATGGCTATTGTGCTTATTACCGCATCATTACTCAGTTTGGCCTTTATGGGATTCTCTGGTGTAGATGGTGGTCTGAAGGCTTTATTTGGTTTGGAGTAGTATTCTGAATGATTTCCAATAAGAATAGCTTTTTAGATGTCCATACAAAGCTATGGGCATAGTTTTCGAATATTAGGAGTATTTAGATTTTTGATTTAAATACGATTGTTATAATTGGTATAGTTTGAAGGAGAATATTTGGATATTTCAAATGTTCTCCTTTTTAATTATTGATGAGAAAGAGATTTTAATAGGTTATATTGTGGGATTAGTTTTGCTTCTTAGAATTTTATTTCCAGACAGAAGGATAAATATCGGTAGGGGTTTATTTATTACTTGTTGTTATACAAACTGTTTCCTATTAATCATAATGTTGCTTACAACTTAATAGTAGGATGTTGTAGGAGAGAGAGCAGTTCCTGTTTTATCTTTGTTTTATTTATCGAATTTTTTTGTATTTCTTCCTTCATATTTCTGTTTTTCTTTAATCTATAATTTGTTGTTTTCTTATTGAATTTTCTTACTTATTTTCTTTGATGTTTCTCTGAAATTGTGTATTTTTGCATTGATTTTATGAACAATCAACATTAATTTGAAGAATATGATGAATATTGTAATTTTAGATGGTTATGCTTCTAATCCCGGCGACTTGAATTGGGATCTTTTGGAGCAATTGGGAAACGTTACTGTTTATCCCCGTACAACAGATGAAGAAAAAATCGAACGTGCTAAAGATGCTGATATTATATTAATTAATAAGGTGCAGATTGATTCTGAAACTTTAGATCAGCTTCCAAAACTGAAATATATTGGTATTCAGGCCACTGGCTATAATGTGGTTGATATTGAGGCTGCCAAACGTCATGGTGTAGTCGTAACCAATATTCCGGCATATAGTACTGATAGTGTTGCACAAATGACATTTGCGCTTATTTTGGCAATAACAAACAGAGTTGAACATTACACGCTCGAAAATCGCAATGAGCGCTGGGCTTACAATAAGGATTTCTGTTATTGGGATACACCGCTTATGGAATTGTCCGGTAAATGCCTGGGAATTATGGGACTTGGCAATATCGGTATGAAAGTTGCTACTATAGCTCGTGATTTCGGTATGGACGTTTATGCCTGCACCAGTAAGAATGCCTGTGATTTGCCTGATTGGATAACCAAAGTAAGCAAGGATGGACTTTTAGCTGTATCTGATATCTTGTCACTACATTGTCCGTTGACTGCTGATACTTACCATTTCGTCGATACAGACAGTCTGAAAAAGATGAAACCTTCCTGTATTCTGATTAATACGGGACGCGGTCCGCTGGTTGATGAAGAAGCTGTGGCTTCTGCTTTGCATTATGGTAAGCTTGGAGCCTATGGCGCAGATGTGATGACACAGGAACCGCCAGCTAAGGACAATCCACTCTTCAACGAGCCGAATGCCTTTATTACTCCTCATATCGCCTGGGCCACTTTAGAAGCAAGAACTCGATTGAATAAGCAAGTTGCTGCAAATGTTAAAGCTTTTATTGAGGGGCATCCTATCAATGTGGTGAACCCATAATTTGTGAAGGTTTACCTATTATAATATGGATAAGAAATCATCCTGATTTATAAATTATGATAAATAGACGAAATCGTTATTGTCTAAATAAAACAGTAATCATGACTAAAATGCCAGAATCTTATGGATATTTCAAAATTCTATCTGGACAACTGTGATGATGATAGTTTTAGGTTAATTTGAAAAAAAAGACTTCAATGAAGACAAAATAATGCCTCCTTTGAAGTCTTTTATTTATTCTTTCATCCTACGATTATATGATGATTTTATAATCGTAGGATTTATAGATTTTAATTAGTTCTGGCTATCAGCCTCAGCCTGCTTGGTCTTAGGATCATTAGGACCATAGAGACCATAATAAGCCTGGTAGCGGTTGTAACCCCAGTTGTACTGCTTCTTTTCTGGATCGAGTTCCTTAGCCTTGTCGAGGTACTTGATAGCCTCCTGGTAAACTACCTTGCGTCCGTTAGGATCCTGAAGATTAGAAGCCTTAACGTTCAAACAAGCACCGAGATAAACCATGACTGCACCATTCTCTGGCTTAATCTCCAAAGCCTTCTTCAGATTCTTGATAGCATTGTCTGCATCATTCTTAGCAATGTAATACATACCCTTGTCAGCGAGAGCTACGAAGTTGTTAGGATCTGCTGCAAGTGCATTGTCGAGCAATTCCAACTGCTCCTTGTCCATTCTCATAGAAGCGAACATGCTGTTGAGGTTGTCGAGAAGAATCTCATTCTTGGCATCGTTAGCATAAAGATCCTTCAAATTGTTGATGTACTTCAAAGAGTCCTCATGAGTTTTCAAGTCACCCTTCAAAACTTCGAGCTTGATGTTGAGTGCTTGCTTCTTGTACTCGTCAGAGTTCATGGCTACATCACAATATTTCAAAGCCTGTGCCATATCCTTGTTCTCCTTAGAAAGCCATGCACCCAAGAAAGCTACCTGCTCCTTGTAAGGTTCTGCCTTCTTTTCAGCAGGAATCTTATTGAACAAAGGTGAAGACTCAGAATTGAACCATGCGTTCCAGTATTTCAAAGCCAAAGTTGTATTGTTCTTGGTGCGGGCATCATCACCTGCACTTACGAGCTGGATACGAGCATTCCATACGCGCTCTGCATTGTTTCCATACTTAGGCGCAATTTTCCCCTTTGCATTAGGAAGCTGATCGTATTTGTAGCATTCCTGAGCTGCAACAAGCGCATTGTAAGCACCCTCGTTCATAGCCTCCATGTCAACTGGATCGTTCTTCTTTGTAATCTGGTTCATCTGGATGATAGACTGCTGGTCGTTGAACTGCTTCATAGAGAGTTCTACGAGGTAGTTGTAGGCCTTAGCTTTTTCAGCATCATTAGCCATTGAACCGAGGTTTTGCTCTACCAAAGCCTTTGCATCTGCATAAGTCTTGGCTTTGAGTACTGCCTTGAGTGCATCGCTGTCTCCAGCGAAAGCTGATGTGGCACCTAGTACCATCATAGCTGCAATCATTAACTTTTTCATTTTTCTTAATGAGTTTAAAAGTTGTTATTATTTATTCTTTACACGTCTTTTCGTTTATTCGAAATCTACGTTCCCTGTGTCAGTATTGTCCTCAGACTCTGTAGCTTCGTTATCGAGATGAGCTTCAGCCTCGGCAGCCTCTTCGGCAGTCTTTGCACCTACATTGTCATTCTCGATTTCCTCGCTCTTCTTAGCCCAGGCAGAACGACTCTCCTCCTCTACTGATGCTTCGAGTTCAGAACTCATCACCTTGCATACGCTGGCGATGACATCGTTCTTCTTGGTCAGATTGATGAGGCGGACACCTTGAGTTGCACGTCCCATTACACGGCAGTCTGCCACTGCAAGTCGGATTACTATACCGCTCTGGTTGATAATCATCAGATCGTTGTCGTCTGTTACGTTCTTGATAGCTACCAGTCTGCCTGTCTTTTCCGTGATATTGAGCGTCTTCACACCCTTACCGCCACGGTTGGTTACGCGATAGTCGATAACATCAGAACGTTTGCCGTAGCCCTGCTCACTCACAACCATCACGGTCTCATGCTCTGGGTCGTTGACTACAATCATTCCGATCAAAGCATCGTCACCCTCATCGAGGCGCATACCGCGAACACCTGTAGAAGTACGTCCCATGGTACGAATCTGGTTTTCATCAAAACGAACTGCACGTCCATTACGGTTGGCAAGAATCAGCTCGTTATGACCATTGGTCAGACGAACATCTACAACCTCGTCTCCCTCTACGATATTGATAGCGATCACACCGTTGGCACGAGGGCGAGAGTATGCTTCCAGACAAGTCTTCTTGACTGTACCATTCTTGGTAGCAAATACCACATAATGGTTGTTGATGAATTCTGTATCATTCAAACCTCTCAAGCGGAGGAATGCGTTCACCTGGTCATCGCTCTCAATATTGAGCAGGTTCTGGATGGCGCGTCCCTTTGAATTACGGTCTCCCTCAGGAATCTCATAACACTTGAGCCAGTAGCAGCGTCCCTTCTTCGTGAAGAACAACATGGTCTGGTGCATGGTAGCAGGATAGATGAACTCCGTGAAGTCCTTATCACGTGTGCGGGCACCTTTGGCACCTACTCCACCTCTTGCCTGCTCACGGAACTCAGATAATGGTGTGCGCTTGATGTAACCGAGATGACTGACAGTGATTACCACTGGGTCGTTTGGATAGAAATCTTCTGGGTTGAACTCGTGGTCGTCAGGTTTGATCATGGTGCGGCGTGCATCGCCATACTTATCCTTTACTTCGTTGAGTTCGTCCTTCATTACCTTCTTGCAAAGCTCTGGATCGTTCAAGATCTGATTCAAATAATCGATGGTCTTCATCAATTCGTCGAATTCATTATGCAACTGCTCCAGACGGAGTCCTGTCAGCTGAGACAGGCGCATATCAACAATAGCCTTACTCTGAATCTCGTCCAGTTCGAAGCGCTTCTCCAGATTGCGTTGTGCGTCAGAAGGAGTCTTGCTTGCTCGGATGATATGAACTACTTCGTCGATATTGTCGCATGCGATGATAAGGCCTTCCAGGATGTGAGCACGCTCCTGTGCTTTCTTCAGTTCGTACTGTGTGCGGCGGATAGTCACGTCATGACGATGCTCCACAAAGTACTTGACACATTCCTTGAGCGTAAGCAGACGAGGACGTCCCTTGACGAGGGCAATACAGTTGACAGAGAATGAACTCTGGAGGGCTGTCAGTTTGAACAACTTGTTCAAGAGAACGTTGGCATTGGCTTCGCGCTTTACATCTACAACGATACGCATACCCTGGCGTCCAGATTCATCGTTTACATTTGCAATGCCATCTACCCTACCTTCCTTGGCAAGATCGGCAATAGCCATAACAAGCTGCTCCTTGTTTACACCATATGGAATCTCTGTGATAACGATTTTGTCGTGAGCATCTCCACTTTCGATTTCAGCTGTAGCTCTCACAACAATTCGTCCACGTCCGGTTTCGTATGCATCCTTCACTCCCTGGATACCATAGATAGTAGCACCTGTAGGGAAATCTGGAGCAGGAATGTATTTCATGAGTCCTTCTGTGTCAATGTCAGGATTGTCTATGTAGGCACAGCATCCATCTATCACCTCGCTCAGGTTATGGGTTGGTATGTTTGTTGCCATACCTACAGCAATACCATTACCACCATTAACCAGAAGGTTCGGTATCTTTGTTGGCATCACTGATGGCTCCTGAAGAGTATCATCGAAGTTGTTCATCATATCTACGGTTTCCTTGTCGAGGTCATCCATGATGTGCTCACCCATTTTAGAGAGGCGGCACTCTGTATAACGCATGGCAGCAGGTGAGTCACCGTCAACAGAACCGAAATTACCCTGTCCGTCTATTAAGGTGTATCGCATATTCCATTCCTGTCCCATACGAACAAGGGCACCATATACAGAAAAGTCTCCGTGTGGGTGATACTTACCGAGTACCTCACCTACTACACGTGCACATTTCTTATATGGTTTGTCACTGGTGTTTCCAATCCCCAACATACCGTAGAGAATACGACGATGTACAGGTTTGAAACCATCGCGTACATCAGGAAGCGCACGAGCCACAATCACCGACATAGAATAGTCGATATAGGATGACTTCATTTCTTCCTCGATGTTAATCTTCATGATTCTGTCATGATCAAGAGTCTGATTTTCGTCCATTTTTTATATTGATTATTTGAATGATTATCTTAAATTTCTATTTTGAGTTCTTTGAACTTCATTATTTAATTCTAATTCCGACCCATCTGTTTTTGATGGAAAATTGCCGAGAAGGGCATTTTTTTGCGTTCTAAGCGTTTTTGTCCCTCCAAACTAACGACAAAGATACAAACTTTTTTTCTAAGAGAAGACTTTGTTGTGCAAAAACAACAAGAATTTAGCGTTTTTTGTGTTTTAGGCTACTTTCTTCTGCAAATATTCTTCCTATTGTTCATTAGCCGCATAGTTTTGCCCTCTTCTCTTTAGACATGTTTATTGAATTCATACAATCGTCAAGATGCCTTATCATAGTGTATGATAATTGTGAATTAAAAGAGAAAAACTTTTTCCTCTCTTTTTGGCATAAATTTTGTGAAGTATAATAACAAGGTAAATTTTTAAAAAGGAACATATATACAGAATCATTGAAACATAAAATAAATATGGAAATTCAAAAAAGCATAAAACGCATTACTATCCTTGATGGGTTTTCTTTTCCAAGTGATGACGAAGATGACTTCTTTCTGAATGGTAATGAACCTGACAAGGATTCATCTGCGTCTTCCAAGACTGCAAGCAATACGGTTACGGGACAAATGCACAATAATAAGACTCCATTCTTAGATAAATATAGTACAGATTTAACCAAAGCTGCTAAAGATGGGAAATTGGATCCTGTAGTGGGAAGAGAGCACGAAATCCAAAGGGTTTTGGAAATCATCGGGCGTAGAAAGAAAAATAATCCCATACTCATCGGTGAGCCAGGTGTGGGTAAAAGTGCTATAGTAGAAGGACTGGCGCAACTTATTGTAAAACAGCAGACTTCGCCAGCTTTGTTCAACAAAAGGATTGTGTCTGTAGATCTTACTGCGATGGTGGCTGGTTCCAAGTATCGAGGACAGTTTGAGGAACGTATCAAAGGGCTTATTACGGAATTGGAGAACAATCCGGATATCATCATTTTTATAGATGAAATACATACTCTTATAGGAGCTGGTGGCGGTAGCGGAACTATGGATGCGGCCAATATTCTGAAGCCAGCTTTGGCTCGTGGTACAGTTCAGTGCATAGGTGCTACGACCTTTAAGGAATATGCAAACAGTATCGAAAAAGACGGAGCCTTGGAGCGAAGATTTCAGAAGGTCATCGTAGAGCCTACTACAACAGAACAGACTCTGGCAATTCTTAGAAATATCAAGGATCGTTATGAGGAGCATCATGGTGTGACATTCAGTGATGAGGCTCTTGAGGCATGTGTCAAACTGACAGAACGCTATGTCACAGACCGCTTTTTCCCAGACAAGGCGATAGATGTCATGGATGAAGTTGGTTCCAAATTGAGATTGGCAAATATAAAAGTGCCTGACTATATTCTGGATCTTCAGAATGAAATCGAAGAAGTGGCAGCTAAGAAATTGGAGGCTGTTGGCAATCAGAATTTCGAACTGGCAGCCAGTTATCGTGATAAGGGCTTGTCTTTGGAAAAAAAGTTGGATTTGATGCACAAAAAATGGCAAAGTGGAGATTGTACAGAACGTATTCCGGTGACAGAATCTGATGTGGCTGATGTCGTCAGTAAAATGTCGGGTGTTCCTGTTCAGCGAATGGCTGAGGAAGAAGGTGTCCGTCTGAAAAATATGTCTGTCGTCTTGAAGAAAAGTGTCATTGCTCAGGATGATGCCATCGAGAAAATGGTAAAGGCTATCCAGCGTAATCGCATAGGATTGAGAGATCCTAACCACCCTATCGGTGCTTTCATGTTCTTAGGTCCTACTGGCGTGGGTAAAACTTATCTTGCCAAGAAACTTGCAGAGGAACTGTTCGGTTCTAAGGATGCACTCATTCGTGTGGATATGAGTGAGTATTCAGAAAGTTTCAATACTTCCCGACTTTTGGGTGCGCCTCCGGGATATGTGGGTTATGATGAGGGTGGACAGCTTACTGAGAGAGTTCGCCGCAAACCTTATTCTATAGTACTGCTTGATGAGATAGAAAAAGCCCACGACAAGGTGTATAATATGCTTTTGCAGGTGCTTGATGAAGGTCGTTTGACTGACGGTAATGGACGCCTGATAGATTTTCGCAATACGGTTATCATAATGACATCCAATGCAGGTACGCGTCAACTGAAGGAATTCGGATCAGGCATCGGCTTTAATGCTGGCGGACTTACGAAGTCTGTAATGGATGAGAAGGATAAGGAATATGCTCGAAGTATCATTCAGAAAAGTTTGAGTAAGCAGTTCTCTCCAGAATTCCTGAATCGTCTGGATGAGATTATCACTTTCAATCAGTTGGATATTGATGCGATTAAGCGTATTATTGATATTGAACTGCGAGGTCTCTTCGGAAGAGTTCACGATATGGGATATGAAATTCAGATTACTGATAAAGCGAAGGAACTTGTAGCCACTAAGGGCTATGATGTGCAGTTTGGCGCTCGTCCTCTGAAGCGTGCTATTCAGACCTATATAGAAGATGGCGTCTGTGAACTTCTGTTGGGCGGCAAACTTAAAAAGGGTGATACAATCAGTATCGGTAAGAATCCGAACAGGGAGGAACTTACTTTCAAGGTTGCAGTAGTAGAGTAGTTCTTCCTCGGGTGGCAAATTCTCATGAGAAGAGCAAAATCTGAGGTGTCCAGGATGATTGCCGTGTTAATATAAGTTAAGGGTAATGAATTATTTCATCAATTAGAAATATTTCATTACCTTTGCAATCGCTTTGAAAATGAAAAGCCATGATGGCTCAGTTGGTAGAGCAACGCATTCGTAATGCGTGGGTCGCGGGTTCGAGTCCCGCTCGTGGCTCTTTTCAGCACTATTTGTGCGGGATTAGCACATCGGTAGTGCACGGGCTTCCCAAGCCTGGGAGGCGGGTTCGATTCCCGTATCCCGCTCAAAAGATAAGGTATTGAAAATCTGATAGTTGTGGTTTTTAATACCTTATTTTTTTCTTTCTCCCCTATCCATCAGTTCTTATTATATATAAGGTATAAATAGCCTTTTTGTGAGTAATATGTGAGTAACGCATGAAAAGTGTAGATTCCTTGTGAGTGAATATCTCCTCTAATTACGCAAACCTTTACGGACGATTTTGGTGCATTTATGATATAAGGTAAAGGAATATTTTATACCTTTGCATCGGAAATTTAAAACAAAATAATAACATAAACAAATCATGAAAGAACTTAAAGCATTAAACAAGCGTACCGCTCCTAAGAGTGTCGCTCCTGAGAGAATCATTCAGTTTGGTGAAGGTAACTTCCTCCGTGCATTCGTAGATTGGATTGTATGGAACATGAATAAGAAGACCGATTTCAATGGTTCTGTCGTTGTAGTACAGCCTTTGGCTGGTGGTATGGTAGATTGGCTGAATGGTCAGGACTGCCTTTATCACGTAAATCTTCAGGGAAAGGAGAATGGTCAGGCTGTCAATACATTGGAGCGTATCGATGTAATCAGCCGTGCACTGAATCCATATTCTCAGAACCAGGCATTCATGGCTTTGGCTGAGCAGCCAGAGATGCGTTTCATCATCTCTAATACAACTGAGGCTGGTATTGCATTCGATGACGCTTGCAAGTTTACAGATGCTCCTGCTGCATCTTATCCAGGTAAGTTGGTTCAGTTGCTGTTCCATCGCTATAAGTTCTTCGAGGGTGATCCAACTAAGGGTATGATTTTGATGCCTTGTGAGTTGATTTTCTTGAACGGTCACCACTTGAAGGAATGCATTTACCAGTATATCGAGCTTTGGAAGGAAGATATGGGTGCTGATTATGAGGGCTTCAAGGAGTGGTTTACTAACCATTGCTATGTTTGCGCTACACTCGTTGACCGTATCGTTCCTGGTTTCCCACGCGATACCATCAAGGAAATTCAGCAGAAAGTTTGCTACAAGGATAACCTCGTAGTAAAGGCAGAAAGCTTCCACCTCTGGGTAATCGAGAAGGCTGAGAATATGACAGTTGAGCAGATGCAGGAAGAGTTCCCTGCTCACAAGGCTGGTCTCCATGTTCTTATTACAGACAACGAGAAACCATACCACGAGCGTAAGGTTACTTTGTTGAATGGTCCTCACACAGTATTGAGCCCTGTAACATACCTCAGCGGTGTCAATATCGTACGTGATGCTTGCGAGCACCCAGTATTGGGCAAGTATATCCACAAGGTACAGTTTGACGAGTTGATGCAGACATTGAATCTTCCTATGGATGAGTTGCAGAAGTTTGCTTCTGACGTATTGGAGCGTTTCGAGAACCCATTCGTTGATCATCAGGTAACCAGCATCATGCTGAACTCATTCCCTAAGTATGAGACTCGTGACCTCCCTGGTGTGAAGGTTTACTTGGAGCGTAAGGGTGAGTTGCCACAGGGCTTGGTATTCGGCCTTGCAGCTATCATTACTTACTATAAGGGTGGTACCCGTGCTGATGGTGCTCCTATCCAGCCACAGGACGATCAGAAGATCATCGACAAGTTGAAAGAGCTTTGGGCAACAGGTGATACTCAGAAGGTAGCTGAGGGTGTACTTGCTTTCGACTATATCTGGAAGGAAGACCTGAACAAGACTGTACCTGGTTTGACAGAGTTGGTTAAGAAAGATCTTGATCTTATCCAGGAGAAGGGTATGCTTGAGGCAGTAAAGACTATTTTGTAAGAAATAGAGTGAAACTTAGATAAAGCATTTTCATGCGTAAAAAAGGGAAGTTCCGAAAGGAACTTCCCTTTTTTACGCATTTATGTCTATCTGTTTCTGTGTTTCATATACCATGGATGAACACAATAATTATAGAAAACTAAAGTCAGTACCAGCAAAACTATACAGATGGACAGGATGTACTCATGGTCTGTCTGTATCTTGGGCAAGAACTTTTGCAGTTCTACAATTCTGTGATTTCCCCAGAAACCATATCCTAAAAACAGTCCGAGACTGATTCCGAATTCCCAAGACAGGAAAAATGAACTCTGACTGGTTCCCCTCTGGCAGTGTTTGGCCAGTTTGATATAAAAAAGCAGGAATCTGCTTCCTATGACACCAATACCAAATCCGATCAGGGATGGAGAGATAAACTGGATGGCCGACTGATGGTTTGTGAAGAATATCAAAACAGCCGCCAGCATGAAGATGACTCCAGAAAAGACTTCACTCTTCAGCTCTGCATTCGGAAATGCGAATTTCTCAGCCAGTAGGGCTATGATGAAACCTCCCATCAACATGGTGTAAAATACTACGGAATGCTGTATGGAAAACAATAATCCCACAACAGTTGTTATTGCAGCCGTGTTGAGGAATAAGAGAAAACCCTGAGGAAGGAAAAATCTATCCAGGCTAAGGATTTTCATATTGTCTGACGGAGCCTTGAAAGGAAACTTTACCCATGAGATGAGCAAGACAGGAATTAATGCGAAGCATCCTCCGGCGATGACTACACCTCTATAATTGAGCCACTTGAATAAAATCAGGGCAATTACTGGTCCGAGAGATAATGCAAATCTTGAAAACCAAGCAGCCGTATAATTAGCTTCGGTTCTCTGAAACGACTCGCACGTATCAATGATGAGCGTACTGGCTAATGTCATTTGAGCCAATCCTATGAATGCGCCTTGTAGCAGTCTTGCCAGCATCAACATCCAAAACTCTATTTTTACCTGCAGGACAAACTCCAGATAATAGATAAGTGCGAAACACACAGCTACGCCCACAATCGCAAACTGGCATACATGATTTCTCCGATATTTCTGAACCAGATAAGAGCAGAAACCGCCAAGCAAGAAAATTCCGATGCCGTAGGCACCCATAATACTTCCCACTTCAAGTGAAGAGAAACCTGCCTGCATTAAGTAAGGCGGAAGAGCCGGTATCAGCATGTAAGTGCTCGTCATCAAGAAAAGATTTGCTATTGCCAGCAACCAGAAATCCCGATGCCACAACTTGAAGTGTACCGGCGTGTTTTGAGTATCCATCTTTTAAAATAGTGTTTGTAATTAGCTATTTTAATAGCTTTCTTCAATATTAGGATAATCACCTGTCTTGACAGCATCGACGTATGCCTGAACGCCCTTTGTTATCTCAGCCCCTACCTGTGCAAAGTGTCGCAAGAACTTAGGTTTGAAACCTTGGGTCATCCCCATTGCATCCGCATAAACCAATACTTGACCGTCGCATCCGTTACCTGCTCCAATTCCGATAGTTACGGCTTTTACCTGACGTGTTACTTCAGCTGCTATTTTGGCAGGAACTTTCTCCAAAACGATGGCAAAGCAACCAGCTTTATCCAGAGCGATGGCATCGCTGATGAGCTTTTCAGCTTCTGCTTCTTCTTTGGCACGGATACCATAACCTCCGAACTTGTTGACGCTTTGAGGAGTCAATCCTAAGTGCCCATGAACAGGGATTCCGGCATCTATCAGTGCTTTGATGGTATCTATCATTTCTACTCCACCTTCAAGTTTGAGGGCATCCACACCCGTCTCTTTCATCATTCGACAAGCATTGCGCAAGGCTTCTTCGCGTGAAATCTGATAACTACCGAAAGGCATGTCGCATACTACCATGGCATGATTAACGGCACGCGCTACGCTTCTGGCATGATAAATCATCTGGTCAACGGTGATAGGTAGTGTATCAGCGTTTCCTGCCATAACGTTTGATGCAGAGTCTCCGATCAGAATGCTGTCAATACCGGCAGCATCGATAATACCTGCAGTTGTAAAGTCGTATGCAGTGAGCATAGTTACCTTTTCACCAGCTTGCTTCATTTCAGCAAAAGTCTTGGTGGTAATTTTCTTTTTATCTGTTGATAAATATCCCATTTTTTGTGTTGTTTTTATAAATCGACTGCAAAGTTACACATTATTTGCGAGATAGGCTAACAATTTTAACTAAATCTGCAAATGTGAAGCCAATATAGTCGGAAATCACTTCGTCTGAATAAGGTCTGATGGCATCAGCTGAGTTTGTAGTGGCCAATCCGAGCGTAAAGGCACCAGATGCTCTTACGGCTTTCAGGCCGTTAAAACTGTCTTCCAAGCCAACACACTTTTCCGGTTTGACTCCGAAATAAGCCGCTCCCTTGAGATAGCAGTCTGGATCTGGTTTGCTCTTAGCAAAGTCCTCACTTGTAAGAACCCTGTCAAAGTAGTCTTTAAACTCCGGTCGCTGCTGATAAACATTGAGCATCTTAGGGATATTGCTGCTGGTTACAACAGCGCATTTTATGCCGTTATTGCGTAAATCCTTCACAAAGTCCTCAAATCCAGCAATATAGTTGTAGCTCATGTTTTGCTCGAATTCATCCAGACGGGCGGTAATTTTAGCCTGTTCATCTTTCACACTACAGAAATCAACTTTAGAAGCGAAAATCTTGTCATCGGAAAAATACTTGTCGTAGATCTGAACCAGAGTCTGTCCTTTGATGATTTGTGCGAAATCAGGAATTTCAGGATGATACTCCTTTCCTATCATTCCCCAGAAAACCGAATATTGCGATTCGGTGTCAAAAACGACACCGTCTAAGTCGAAAAGTGCTGCTTTAATCATTATTTTAATTTGATAAATGGATTGATACAATCTCTTTTAATTCTCTAAATCGGTTGCAAAGTTACATATTTTTATTCTAAAATCAATAAAGAAAGTAAATAATCATAATCATTGTCAGTTATTTCGTATTTTTTTTATATTTTTGCACTCAAATAATAATATATAAGGTATGAAGATAATCGAGAAATACTTTCCGAATCTCACGGATAAGCAAAAAGAACAGATATCAAAATTGGATTCTCTCTATCGTGACTGGAATGCAAAAATCAATGTAATCAGCCGCAAGGATATAGACAATCTCTACGAACATCATGTGCTGCATTCCTTGGCAATAGCGAAAGCCATCCATTTCCGTGCGGGTTCTGAAATCCTGGATTTCGGATGCGGTGGAGGATTCCCAGGCATTCCTCTTGCTATTCTTTTTCCTGAATGCAAATTCAAATTGATTGATGGAACTGGCAAGAAAATCAAGGTTTGTAATGAGGTAGCTGCTGCTATTGGACTGGAAAATCTGAAGGCGGAGCATATCCGCGGTGAGGAGGAAAAGGGAAAATATGATTTTGTGGTCAGTCGTGCAGTGATGCAACTTCCTGATTTGATGAAAATTATCAAGAAGAATTTCAAAAAATCCCAGCAAAATTCCCTCCCTAATGGTCTTCTTTGCTTGAAAGGTGGAAACCTTCAGGAAGAATTGAAGCAATATAAAAATATTGCAGAGATTACTCCGTTGAGTGATTTCTTTGAGGAAGAATGGTTCAAGCAGGATAAGCAGTTGGTATATGTGCCGGCGTGATAGATTGCACATATTCTGCTGAACAAATGATGGAGTCTTTCATGGAAAGGTCTCTTAAGAGTTTTTGATTATACAAATGTTTCTAATTATTTAAAAGAATATTCGATGTTACATATTGAAAAATTCGAAGTAAACATGCTTCAGGAGAATTGCTATGTGGTTAGTGATGAAACCCGTGAGTGTGTCATCATTGATTGCGGAGCTTTTTATCCGGAAGAAAGAACTGCCATTGTCAATTATATCAAGGAGAATAACCTTCAGCCGGTTCATCTTCTTGTAACCCATGGACATCTTGATCATAATTTCGGCAACAATACGATCCATGAAACTTTTGGGTTGAAACCGGAAGTGTCGGCAGCAGATGAGAGTCTGATGAAGAACCTGAAGCAGCAGGCTGAGGTTTTCTATCAGATGCAGTTGGATTACGATTTTCCTCCCGTAGGTCATTTCTTTGAAGAAAATGAAGTGATCCGTTTCGGAAACCATCAGTTTGAAATCATCCTCACTCCTGGTCATTCCCGTGGCTCAGTCACATTCTACTGTGCCGATGAAAAGGTAGCCTTTACGGGCGATACACTTTTCCGTGGTTCTATTGGCAGAACAGATTTTAAAGGCGGTTCTATGTTCCAGATTATCAACAGTCTCCGTTTTCTGGCCCAGTTGCCTGATGATGTAAAAGTATTGCCAGGACATGGACAGGCAACGAGCATCGGCGAAGAACTCGCTCATAATCCGTATATGGATCGATGAATCAAGTAGAAAAAATCATTCTTGGTATTGACCCAGGAACCAATGTGATGGGCTATGGGGTCATCAGAGTGACAGGCAATAAGGCTCAGCTGGTAGTCATGGGTGTCATCGATATGCGCAAGGAGAGTGATCCTTATCTTCGATTGGGTAAAATCTTCGAGCGTGTTACCGGTATCATTGATGAGTATCTCCCGGATGAGATGGCCATCGAGGCTCCTTTCTTTGGAAAGAACGTCCAGTCTATGCTGAAATTGGGGCGGGCTCAGGGAGTAGCCATAGCTGCAGCTATCCATCATGATGTGCCGATTCATGAGTATGCCCCTCTGAAAATCAAGATGGCCATTACGGGACAGGGACAGGCTTCCAAGGAACAGGTGGCGGGCATGCTGCAAAGGATGCTGCACATCAGTGACGAGGATATGCCGAAATTCATGGATGCTACGGATGCCTTGGGTGCAGCTTATTGTCATTTCCTGCAAATGGGCAAGCCAGAAACCAATGCCCGGCATTATTGCAGCTGGAAGGATTATGCTTCGAAAAATCAAGCAAGGGTTGCTGGCAGCGCCCCTGTGACGGGACCGAGAGCCCAGTTGATGGTTGCTCTCAATCGTACAACACATAAATAATTTTGATTATAAAGATATAAGAAGATGCAAACAATTATCAAAATAGAAAATGGCGTTACGCGTATGCCGGAATGGCGTATGGCTGAGCCTGTCAATTTTGAGGCTTGTGAAGGTGAACATATTGCCATCGTAGGTCCTAATGGAGGTGGAAAATCTATGTTTGTGGATATGATAGTGGGTCGCCATCCTCTGGTAATGCATGATCCATATTATGATTTCTCACCGAGCAACAAGCCGATGGTGAGTGATAATATCAAATATATTACTTTCCGAGATACCTATGGCGGTGATAATGACCGCACTTATTTCTTGCAGCAGCGCTGGAACCAATTGGAGATAGATGAGTCCACTCCTATTGTCAGAGACAAACTGGAGGAAGCTTATCAGATGGCTGGAGAGGATACGCCAGAGCGACGTGCCCTGCAAAAGCACATTTATGAACTCTTCCACATGGAGCATTTGCTCGACAAATATACGATACTTTTGTCCAGTGGAGAGTTGAGAAAATTCAAACTGGCTTCTACCCTCTTCGCAGAACCACGCGTGCTGATCATGGATAATCCGTTTATCGGACTTGATGCAGATACCCGTGATCAGTTGAAAGAGCTTCTGAAAACACTCTCTTCGGAACGTGCGCTGCAAATCATTCTGGTCTTGAGCAAGAGCGATGATATTCCTGATTTCATCACACATGTTGTGGAAGTGAAAGATATGAAAGTTTTGCCAAAGGTGACCAAAGAGGAGTATTTGAAGATGAGACAGCCCGTTCCTGATCACATCTTAAGTTCTGAATTGGAGCAGGCCATTGTGGATTTACTATATAGTGAGCGCGAATATCACAATGAGGAGGTTGTCAAGATGAATAAGGTTCGCATCCAATATGGTGAACGCATTATTCTGAAGGATTTGGACTGGACTGTTCTGAATGGAGAAAGATGGGCATTGAGCGGACAGAACGGAGCCGGAAAATCTACCCTCTTGAGTTTGGTTTGTGCTGATAATCCGCAGAGTTACGCTTGTGATATTGCCCTCTTTGGTAATCCACGTGGAAGTGGTGAAAGCATCTGGGACATTAAGAAGCATATAGGTTATGTTTCTCCGGAGCTGCATCGCTCCTATCAGCGAGATCTTCCTGCCATCCGTATCGTAGCAAGTGGTTTGATGGATTCTGTAGGACTTTATGTCAAACCTAAGGATGAGGATTTGGATATCTGCCGTTTCTGGATGAAGGTCTTTGGATTGGAAGGAAAGGAAGAAGCAGGTTTTCTCAAACTCTCCAGTGGTGAGCAGCGTCTGGTCTTGCTGGCTCGTGCATTCGTGAAGGATCCTGAACTTCTTATCCTTGATGAGCCACTTCATGGTCTTGACAATGTGAATCGTCGGCTGGTGAAAGATGTCATCGAGGCGTTCTGCAAGCGAAAGAACAAGACCATGATTATGGTGACCCATTATAAGGAAGAATTGCCTGCTTGTATTGATCACAGCATCTTCTTGATTCGTCATGCCTGATCATAGTGAAAGTCTTTGACACTTTTTGTGAAAGGGTTTTGATATGGATTTAAAAGGTCTTTAATATTAATTTTTTAAATAGGAAAAAATGAAAAGGATGATCATAGCAATGGCGCTCATGGCGCTCACGTTTGCACCGGCTTCGGCACAGGATGTGCTCAATGAAATCGTGAAGACATCGCTTGCTACTGTTAATGATACTACCAAAAGTCTCGAAGTACGCAAGACTGCCGTTTTCAAGTATGATGCCATGACCTATCTTCGTTCCAAATTATTGCAACCTGCAGATTTGCTTGGCAAGAATGTGGATTTGAAGAAGGTGAATAGCACCATTCAGGTACTCAATGAACAGGCTCTGGCCATGAATCAATATGTCACTCTCTATCAGAAGCGTTTTTCTGAGGCCAAAAAGAAAAACAGAGATGTTGTCACAAACTTGTTCAAGCAGGCTACTCGCAATCATAAGTTGTTCAATGATACTGATACAGAGGTGACCTTGGCTTATTATGACCGTAAGGACTACCCTATCCAGTTCTGTATAGATTGCGATTGGGTTAAGACCTTGGCCTTCATCCGTACCATTGACTGGAGTGGTATTTAAATGGTATAGAAGCGGTACACCTTATATAATATATGGAATATTTGTGAAGGTACACCTTATTATATATATGGAATGATGAAAAATATCTCATAAAATTTGCATATTAAAAAATAAGTAATTACTTTTGCAAAATAAAAGAGAATTTATGATGAAAAAGGAAAAAAATATGAGTCTCAAGACCTTGACCAAGTCAAGTGTTTGGGAAATACAGGAGAACGATGTGTTCCGTCTCTGGGAAGCTGCTGAGAAGGATACTGATTTGAAAGATAATCAGCGCCGCTATGTGGATGTCATCCGTAGTGCCTTCGAAATAGAGGAAATCAAAATCGATAAGCCTATCGTAATTGATAAATATATCCAGAGAGGTTTTAAAATCGGAAACTTCCGTATCGATGATATGAATGTAAAGTATGCTATCAAGAAGCGTCCAATTCTTCGTGTTACCGATTTGACTTATGAGAATATCCGTCACATAAGTGCTACAAAACTCATCGAAGTGTTGGAACGTAACTTTGGTGGTGGCTGGGAATCTCTCCCACAGAGTATCCAAGATATCATCCAGAGTGGTTTTGATATCAGCACAACTACCCTCCCTAAGGATCGTCTTCACAAGCCAGGTGGTCTCTACGAGAAGAAAATGGATGATGGCTTCGAAGTGCTGGAAATTCCTAAGGGAACCTGGACCGAGGCT
Source organism: Prevotella sp. AM42-24 (assembly GCF_003461825.1). Lineage (NCBI taxonomy): Bacteria > Pseudomonadati > Bacteroidota > Bacteroidia > Bacteroidales > Prevotellaceae > Prevotella > Prevotella sp. AM42-24. The sequence continues at coordinate 43,083 of NZ_QTXV01000001.1, forward strand.
ATTTTTGCCAAGGCGAAACCTCAGGTTGAGAAAGTACGCATGAAGTTTGCCGATGATGATGAATTGGATCGCGAAGACGAACTTCGTGCTCGTGCAGAAGAAGATGACGACGATGAGGATGCACCAGAGATTGAGGATCATTACAATGATATCGATGAAGATGATGATGCTTTCGATGATGACAAACTGACAGAGGAAAGTTATCGTACTACATTTGAGGATCCTGAAAATTTAGGTCTTGATGATGCTAATGATGTCGCAGACGATGAAGATTATTAAAAAATAAAATAAAATGAATGCATTAATTGGTTTAATAGCTTTAGTTGTTGTAGCCCTTGTCGGATGGGCTATTGCTGAGTTTAAGTATAAGGCTTTCACTTTCACTCGTTCTGAAAAGGATATTGAGGAAGAGAAGGAATTGGAAGAAATGAAGCGTGCTGATGGTTTCAAGGAGATGAACATCCGCGACATCATGCGCAAGAATTCTACAAACGGTTATAATGCCGTAGGTTAATCTTTATGGTATTTCAATACATCATAATAGGAATAGTAATAGTGGCATGCCTTGTGTATGCCACTATTATTATATGGAAAAATGGCAAATCTCAGCTGAAATGTGACGATTATAAGTGCGCTGGATGCCCTTTTTTCGAGAAATGTGAAAAAAAACAAGAAAAAGTTGGGAAAAAATTTGGTGGAACCAAATAAAAGTAGTACCTTTGCAACCGCAAATGAGAAATACAATATCTCAATCTACAAGGTGTCTTAACCGAGCGGTTAGGTAACGGTCTGCAAAACCGTGTAGAGCGGTTCGACTCCGCTAGACACCTCGAAAAATCAAGAGGATGTGTCATAAGTTTATGACACATCTTTTTTTGTTCATCATTAGCCAAATCTCTATTGGCATAAAAAATCCCACAGATTTCACAGATTACACAGATTTATTTGGGGTTCAAAAAATGTGTCAATCTCTGAAATCCGTGGGTAATTGATGAAATGCTTTTATTTTTTCAAGGCAATATTATAATTGTAGTATTTGGTATTACCCGTGATGTCTTCTACAACTTGAATGAATGGCGGAAATTTCACGCTCTCTTGTTTTGCAATACCCTTAGTTTCAAGTATTATCAGATCATTGATAGGAGATTCGAAGGAATCCAATTCAAAATACTGACCTTTCCAGATAAAACTCTTGCGGTGCTTCTTGATGGTTTGGCGGTAAGGATCCGCCTGCTGGAGAAGCGACTCATAAAGATTACTGCTTATCTGGCGTTCTGTTTCAATCTGTTCAGTGTCAGATATTCTCTTCTTGGTAGTATGTACAAATACTTCCTTTTCTTCAAAGCGGCGCTTGCGCAAACGAATTTCGCAATTAGGTTCACCAGCCAAGTATGTCTGTACAATATCGCTGTCAATACTATTTGGCACATTGCCAGTCAATTTGACAATATACTTTCGTTCCTCCTCTATTGGCTGAGGAATTCCAAGTACATTAGAAATCTCTTTGAGCACGCGATTCAGCTTGTTGTCAAAGTCTTCATGATTGTTGATCACTCTCAGATGTGGATGACCCGTCCATGCTTCAATGACCCGCTTGTCCAGTTCGCGGGCAATTTGAAGTCCCTTTTCGTCAGCCTTTTCCAGGCGCTGGGCATTATTGCTTGTTGTATAGAATTGCTCAGCCCCATCCGCAGCAGAAACCAAGTGAAGTATGGCATCATATCTCTCGTCTCTGAGTTGAGTCTGCGTATAGCCTACTTCTCCGATAATATCTTGCCATTGTTGCGGTGAAAGATAAGCCGAGATGTCCATTACTCCCCTATCGCAGACGATGAGAACAGGTTGTTCGAGTGTCTGTGCCATTTTGTAAAAACTGTCTTCGAGATGCAGTTGGGTCAGGAGTGTAGCTTTCTCTCCAACGTAGAAGAAATCTTTGTTGGATGTCAAATAATTCATACCTGCCTGCGTAAACATCGTAGGCACCTCAGGGATCGTGAAAACCTTGTATCCCAGGCTGGAGAAATGCTCAATAACTTTCACCAGTGCAGTAGTCTTACCGGCACATGGTCCACCGGTAAGCACGATTTTCTTAATAGTATTCATTTCGTATTTATTTTCTTTATTTTGTTTGCAAAGTTAGTAAAAAATATCTGGATTATATCCAAATTTCGCATAATATTAGTATAAAGTATAAAAAAGAAAGGGAAATATTTTGCAGTTCATGTGATTTGCCGTATCTTTGCATAAAATAAATATAAAAACTATGGAACAAGTTAAGACTTTGATTATTGGAAGTGGTCCTGCTGGATATACAGCAGCCATATATGCAGGAAGAGCTGATTTGAAACCCGTTCTTTATTCAGGTATTCAGCCAGGTGGCCAGTTGACCACCACTACAATCGTAGAGAATTTCCCTGGCTATCCTAATGGTGTGGATGGCAACCAGATGATGATGGACTTGAAGGAACAGGCCTCTCGTTTTGGTGCCGATATCCGTGATGGTAGTATTTCTAAGGTAGATTTCAGTAAGCGCCCTTACCATGTTGTTGACGAGCGTGGAAATGAAATCCTTGCTGATACAGTCATTATCGCTACAGGTGCTTCAGCCAAATATTTAGGTTTGGCTGATGAGGAAAAATATCGCGGACAAGGTGTTTCTGCTTGTGCCACCTGTGACGGTTTCTTCTATCGTAAGCGTACTGTAGCTGTAGTTGGTGGTGGAGATACTGCCTGCGAAGAGGCCATGTATCTTGCCGGACTAGCTAAGAAAGTCTATATGATTGTAAGAAAACCTTATCTTAGAGCCGCTGAGATTATGCAGCAGCGCGTGAAGGAGAAAGAGAACATTGAGATTCTTTTTGAAACAAATACATTAGGACTCTTTGGTGAAAATGGTGTAGAAGGCGCTCACCTTGTGAAGCGCAAGGGCGAAAGTGATGAGGAAGAATTTGATATTGCTATAGATGGTTTCTTCCTGGCAATCGGTCATAAGCCTAATACAGAGTTGTTTAAGGACTACATCGACTTGGATGAGCAGGGATTTATCAAGGTTGTTCCTGGCACTGCGAGCACGAATGTACCTGGTGTTTTTGCAGCAGGTGATGTGGCAGACCCAGTTTATCGTCAGGGAATTGTTGCTGCAGGTTCTGGTGCAAAAGCAGCTATTGAGGCAGACCGATATTTACAACAGCTTTAATCGGAAGATTGTCATGATAATTGATAAGAATACAAATTTCGAGGAAATCTTCAAGCGTGATCTTCACCAGTATTTATGTTCTATTAATCGAGTAGATGAACATTTGCCAGAAGCTCCAGATTTGGAAGAACTCTGGGCAAAGATTGGTGAAAACTATTTGCCAGATGCAATGAAGGAATTTACAAAATATCCTACCGTATCACTCGGTTGGATTATGTTTGTAGGAATGGCAATGGCTAAATATTGGGATGTAGATTGGGAGTTGTATAGTAAGGTAGAGAATCATTATGAATACTTGAAAAATAGTATTGATTTTGATCACATGGATGATTACATCTGTGAGAAAATACTTCTTTTGGATGAGGAATCTCATCAGAATATGAATCGTGTGGTGGCAGAATGTGCTTCCCGTACATTGAATCAATTGGCTCATATGGGAATAGAACCAGGTACAGAGACTGCATTTAGAGCTTTTATCGCTGCATTGCATCAGATGTATTTGATGGGAATTGCCATTGAATTGAAAGCATTAGGCTATCATATGACTCAGCTGTCATGAGATGATCATTAAACTTACTTTTTGGGCAAATAAGTAAGACCATTTAAAGCGCGGCTAAGGTATCATACTCTTCCTTAGCCGTGCTTTTCATATATTTTATCTTTCATGCTTTAAGACTTTTCGAAGCAAGGACAGATCTTGCGCCAAACTCGTTGTGACCATGGATGGAGGCATGATAGGAAGAAAAATGAAAATGATTTTGACCGAACATGACCATGACCAAATGACCGCTTTTCTAAAATTCTGAGTCACAAGCCTTCATTTTCTTCCAATTCTATCAAAATGCAGCAATTGATTTCCCGAATATCGTTGTAAAGTGCTATCAGTCAAATACTTACATACGCCACTGAAAAATCTGTAGCCCAAAAATTTGTTTTTAACTCCAAATTGTTGTACCTTTGCACCGGCAATCGAAAGAAAGCTTCTCTTGTACCAGATGTCGGTCTTAATAGACGACAAACCTTGGTCTTAATAGACGACAGGCGTCGGTCGTCAATGACGCCCAAAATAAGGGCAAGAAATGAGGCTTCTGGGTAATTGAAATATCAACCATCTAAACACACAAAAGTATGATTAACTACAGTATTACCATGCGTTCAGTGAACGCCAACCCGCCATTCTCGACATGACCGTGGATTGCATGAGAGAGCAGCTCCTTGAAGGCAAGAAAATCCGCCTCGGCGATCTCGGTGATTTCTCCATCGTTCTCTCATCCAAGGGCGCCCCACTCCTCCCGAAGTCCTAACAGACCATGGGAAATTAACCTCATGTGAAACACACAAAGAATTTAAGTTTAACCTTTTAAAATCGAATCAAAATGAGTAAAATGAAAGCAGACACATGGAAGACCATTCTTCAAATCGCTATCAGCATTCTTACGGCACTTGCAACCTCGCTTGGAATTTCGAGTTGTATGGGATAGCGTAAGTAAACAAAGTATTAGGATAGAAATTCCGTTTCTCAAATATTTCTTTTTATATCGTATGTTTTTCATTAGATTATAAGGGATTGTGGGCCCTCAGCTGAGATAGCTGGGGGCTTTGTTGGATTATAACATGAACGGAAATGATTTAAAGAATTCCGGTCATCCCCGGTCATGGTCATTTCTGGTCAAAATCATTTTCTGGTATTACGAATCAAATGGCTATAATACCTACATATATAAAAAATAGATGGGGTCCAGTCGCAAGACTCACCCCATTTACCCAAATATATGCGAAAACTTTGCTGCAAATAGAGTTGATTTTGAAGAAAGGGCTTTATTGACCTTCCCTGATTATCCACTCACCTATCGTTCGCTGATTACTATCGTAATTCACGCCGATTTTAAACAGGCGCTTGCCATCAGCAGAATAAGGAATCAAATATCCCTTGTCATCTATCTGCCTGATTGCATCCTCGGCAGAGCCATCATACTTCAACTCGAAAACATATACTGCATCAGGCATATACACAACTGCATCTGCCCTACCTATCGAACTGTTTTCTTCTACTCTCATATAGGCACCCATCAGGTTGAATATGAGATAGAATACCGTCTGGAAATCACGTTCGTTCTTATTGCTCAAGCGATTTGAGATACTGGCAAGATATGCCTTCAGGCGAACCATTGCTCCTTCTACATCTGCATCATAAAGCTTTTCCAAGAAATCACCGACCAGACTGTTGTTGTCAAGAGATATTGGTGAAAGATAGTTGGGTGCAAGACTCTTGAGCATACCAATTTTAACCTCTCTGTTAGGATATTCCAAAGTATAACGTTGCAATATAGGGTTATACTTCTTGATGGTGAGATAACCGCTCTGATATAGCAGCGGAAGTGCTGAAGTCATCATTTCTGGTGAAACATCAAAGTCATCTACATCACATGACTTTTTCTCAATATCCATTACATTGACATGATACTTCTGCAACGTCTTGACAAGATAAGTTGGTGTACCAGAACCAAACCAATAAGGAGCTATCTTGCGCGCATTCAGCGCCTTTACCAGGCTGAACGGATTGAAGACATCCTCTGATCTCTCGCTGAAATGATAACCGTCATAGAATCGTGTCAACTCTGCCAGACATTCCTCATACGTCATGCCAAGATCTTTGCCCAATGCCTCAACATCCGGTTTCATCTGCGTTGTAAGCTCCGTTTTGCTGATACCGCAGAGGGCGGAATACTGGTCGAACATACTGATATTGTCAAGGTTGTTGAGCTCACTGAAGATACTGAGCTGCGAAAACTTGGTAATACCTGTGATGAAGCAGAACTGAAGATATGGGTCGAGCTTTTTCAGAGGACTATAGAAATTCTGCATGATGCGACGGAGAGATTGCAGGTTCTCCTTCTCGTGCACCACATCTAATAAAGGTGCATCATATTCATCAATGATGACTACTGCCTTTTCGCCCGTTTGTTCATAAGCACGTTTTACGATTCCTTCCAGTCTTTCATTAGGATAAATCTCGCTTTCGCCCTTACCATACAGTTTTTCGTAGGGTAAAAGTTCCAGATTCAGATAATTATTCAAAGCATCTGCATCAAAATGCTTGGCTCCACTCATGTCAAAATGTAAAACAGGATGTTTCACCCATTCTTTCTCATAATCAGCAATGGCTAATCCTTCGAAAAGTTCCTTTCTTCCCTCGAAATAGGCCTGAAGCGTAGAGACAAAAAGAGATTTTCCAAATCGTCTTGGCCGACTCAGAAAGATATATTTCATACCTTTTTCTCTAAAATCAACAACATATTTAGTCTTATCTATATAAAGATAATTCTTCGTGCGGATTTCTTCAAAAGTCTGTATTCCTACTGGATATTTATTTACTATTTTAGCCATATTCTTACATGTCTTACGTTTGCGCTGCTAAATTACAAAGAAAATCTAAATTAGCCAAATATAAATTCAATTAATTATCAATCGTTCCTATTCCCCCATTAATACTCATTTCCCTCATTCTTGATCACGCTTGGACCATCGATGAGCTCGGGTTTCGGCGCATTACGGTTTACACCATCATAAGCATTCCTTACATCCCCCATGCTGATGTCTATATCACGATTTACAGGGCGGTCAGGATCATTCAGCGTGTGTGAGAAAAGCCATTGATAGGTTTTCTTCATGTAGAAAACGCGGGCTGGCATTCCATGATTGGCACCTTGCCACCAATCATAAATTAAGCGCGTATCATTTCCGTCACGTTTTAATTTATCTACTACTACTTTGGATTGCTTTACAGGAACGGCTCTGTCGGCTGTACCATGGATAATCCAAAATGGAAGTTTCCCCAAACCGCTTACGTCTTTCAGGGAACAACCGCCACAGAGCGCCATTCCTGCTGCAATACGGTCGGGATAGGTGCCGCAGACATCCATTGTTCCATATCCTCCCAAACTCATGCCTAAAACATAAACACGGGTGGTGTCACAGGAATAATGCTGCTTCACCCAATCAAGCATATCCATCACTTTCTTGGGACTCCAAGCACCTCCAGGGTTTTGAGGCACAAGCGTCAGGGCATCAATATCTCGGCCTTTCACAATGGCATCCAGCGGTCCGTATCTTCTTACTCTTTCAAGGTTGCGACCGCATAGACTGGCACCATGAAGGAAGATAATCACTGGCGTTTGCTCCTGCGTATAGAAATAATCCACTGGTGTATAAACCCAGAAGTTATAGCCTCCAGGTATCTCATTCTTTACTGCCCTAAGAAAATCGTATGCAGATATCTTTAAGACGGAAAGCAATAATATAGTCAAACAAAATATCTTTTTCATGTTGGCGAAATTACAATAAAAAATGCAGAAAACCAAGATTTGTCTTGGATTTCCTGCATTATTTCATATACTTTGCAACAAGTTAATATGCTTTCACAAACTATGAGGTTTGTTCTCAACCAGTTGGAGTCAGACATGATATTTGTACTTCTTGGTGGCCCGCTGCGGTATGGAATGGTCAAAATCAGGTGATAAACCATTTCCTGTAGAAACTCCTCCTCTTGCTGATCCACAATAGCTTGACCATCGTTGCATGATTTTGGAAACGTAATTGACGGTCTCACTTCCACGCATATAGCCACATTTGATGATTGGCAATTTATAATAGGTAGGATCACTGAGCTTGAGTACTGACTCTGCCACATCATCCCAGCGATGCGGATTCTTGCCGTGTTGACGTGTCAGTGCCATCGCATCTCGGATATGCCATGGTCCTGCATTATAGGCTGCAAGTCGGAATTTCAGACGCTCGAATGGGTCGCCTATATCCTGGAACATACGCTCGAATTTCGCCATGCACGTAGCCGAAGCGGAGATGTTGATTTCCGGATTGGTGAGTGAGGAAACGGGGATGCCTAATTCCTTGGCAGTGCCAGGCATGATGGCCATCAGTCCGCAATAGCCTGCCCATGATTTTGCATAGGTATCAAAACCAGACTCCGTATAGCATTGGGCTGCCATCAGTCGCCAGTCGATTCGTGCCATAGGGGCATACTTCTTAAACAAATGGTCGTATTTGCTGATGACGCCTCCTGCTGCATTGATCATTGGAGCATATACTTTGTGGATGATAAGACCTTCTGAAAGTATCCTCTTTTCTTCCTTTTGGACGTTAGCCAAGATATGGGGCGTAAACCAATGGTTTAACGCTTCTTCCAGAGATTTGTTTCCCTTGTTGACTGCCCATTGGACTGAGGCGGTCGTCTGGTCAGAATCTTTCTCTTTCGATGTCTGGTAGGCACCGCAATAGGCAATATCGTTGCGTTTCCCCTTCTTAAGCGGATAAGCGATTAAATCACCCTTGCCCTTTTTCAGTTTGTTGATCATGTCAAGCGTATCCTTGCAGAGTTCGACTCTTACCGAAACGCCTATGGAACTGGCAAATTTCTCACAGAGCAAGTAGTCCATACCTAAGCCCACTCCCTTATAATCATAATAGGTGGAAGGACCTGACAGGGTCAGCATGATCAGTTCTCCATTGTTTTCTATATCAGCAAGCGAGAAGTTACTGGCAAAGGAACTGGAGTCTGAAGCCTCAGCATCACCAGTCTCTCCATCCTCTATCACCGTTCCCCAAGGCGTATATTCCGTCTTCTTATTTTCCGTTTTGCATGATGCGGTAAAGGACAACAGACAGATGGTGAGTATTGCCGTCTCAAAATAGCTTCCTGTTTTCATCTTATTCTACCGGTTGCTTGTCGCCAGATTCTGTAGGCACGGATTCCGGTTTCTGTTTTTCTACATGCTGATTGTCATGTTGTTTATCATGCTTCTTGTTGGCATCATGATGACTGCTCTGTTCTTTAGGTGAATCCTTCTTTGCATCAAGCGTTTCATTCAAAGCAGGAGTAGCGTGTGTGCCTTTCTGCTTTTTGGCAGAATCTGCAGTTGTTGACTTGGATGAAGTGCTTACAGAACTGTTGCTTGGCAAGATGGTGCCATTCTGATGGAGGAATCTCGTGTATTTCTTGCATATCTTATTAGAATATGCATTGAAGATATTGTTGGCAAACAGAATATCAGTTATCTTATTATCGCTGACATATTTGCGCATATTCTTGGTGAAATATCGATAATCGACTACATGGATTTCCTCAAAAGAATAGAACAGGTAGCCTGGAAGAGCATTTCCGAAACTATCCTTCAGAATCATGACACGGCGATGATTGTTGACATTGGTTTTCACCCGGGTAATTCGGGTGTCACCGCCCATGAAGGTACAGTAGGCGCCACCATTGCCGTCTTTATACTTATAGAAGAAGATGCCTTTGTATGGTTTGCCTTCGCCTATGACCTCGTAGTTGCGGTTGATTTTATAATCCGTATAATAGGTTTCGTATTTTACGTTCTTTGGAACATAATAGACGAAATCTTCCGGGGCATTCTTCAGGGAAATATCATGAGAATAGCCATACATACTTCCTACGTATCCATGTACCACTTTTCTTTCATAACTTGAAAGCGGCTTGAATGGAACCTTTGCCACTTTAGCGAATTGCTGAGCGGCATAGAAAGCTCCAAGAGGTGCCCAGTGATGGTCGGTTCTGAGGAAGATGTTTTCTGCCACATGTTTGCCCAGTGCAGTATAGACATCTACGGCATGAACATCCTTGTCTAAGTGAGCATAGATATTGTTGATGGTTGGGCGTTCCTCATTGGAGCATCCCTTAGCCTTATCAGGACAATAGAAATCTACTGCAGTCGGTATGACCATGCAATATACATTTACCTTTGGTCCGAATACCTTCTTGTATTCATTTGCAGACTGGGCATAATCCACACCACCCTTGGAACTACCGCCATAAGCCATCAAAGCTCTTACCTCTTTTCCTTTACCCACGATGATAATACCACGGTTGGCGATTTTGGCATTCTCTTCTGCCGTAATATTATTCTTGTATTTACCTACGTTTCTTTCTCCCATTTCCAGTTCTTCATCTGTAGGACCCGATGTCTCGGTGGCATCTGCTGATGCATGGAAGGTCACTTTTTCTTCTCCTACAGACATGCTGATGAGATCCTTTTCCTGCATACTCATAGACATGAACACATCACGGTAAGGTTCACTGTCGCTGAACCAGGAATTGATGCTCTTGGTAAATTCACCCGACTTCAAACTTTCCAGTGAATATTTTGGAAATTTGGCAAGCTCTCTCTTTTCAAGTGCTGAGTATGTGCTCCGAGGGAAAAACAGGAAAACGATGGTGAATCCTAAGAACACCATACTCATGATTGATATGTATATATAATTCTGTTTCATGACTTTAAATGCAATAGTTAAATATCACAATCTATTTATTTCTTCATTTGCGTTATTGGCGTAACATTCGCTCGAAGCCTCTTGTCGTGGATTTTGCATAGGCATGCTGCAAGTTGTTGGCGAAGAGTATATCTGTGATTTGATTGTCATTGACATAGTTGACGATATTCTTTGTGAAATATCTGAAATCTACTACATAAATATCCTCAAATGAACCGAAAAGGTATCCTGGCAAGGCATTGCCATAGCTATCTTTGATAATCATCAGTTTTCTTCCATTTCTTACATCTGTCTTGACATGCGTTGTGCGCAAATCGCCACCCATGAAGGTGCAATATGCACTGCTGCTGCCATCCTTGTATTTGATGAAGAATGGTCCGGTGAATGGGGCTGTAAGACTTGCCACTACCCTATTCTTACCCATGTTGTGACCGACATAGGTGGTAACATAATTGCTGTCTTTAGGAATATAGTAAATGAATTTCTCCGGAGAGTTCTTTACTGCGATGTCTTTTGAGTAATGATACATACTTCCCACAAAATTATGGATGGTACGCTCTTCGAAATCGTTCAGATTAGGAACCTTTACCTGTGCTTTCTGGGCAAATTCACGGGCTGCATAGTATGCTCCTAATGGAGACCAATGGTGATCGGTGCGGGAATAAATATCCTCATCCATGTGCTGCTTGAGTACTGGATATACATCTACTATTTCTACGCCTTTCTCCAGATGCTGATACATATTATTGATGACCGGCTCTTCATCGCGGATCCATTCCTTGGCTTCTTCCGGACAGTATAGACCTGCAGAGGTAGGAACGATCATGCTATAGATTCTTACATGATGCTTCAGCGTGTCCCGATACTGGTTGATGGCATTTGAATACCATGTTCCTCCTGTTGCTAAACCGGTAAAAGGTTCCAATGCTCTGATCTGGTTGTTCTCTTTGCTGATGATGATGCCCGTTCTGGTTTTATAGCATGTGGAATGGGTTTCTGCCATCACTGCCTGAGCACAGAATGAGCAGAATAATGCAGTATTTATGAATGTATATAATCTTTTCATTTTTGAGTATATTTTATATTAGAATCTGGTGTAAATGAAGGCATTGTTGGTGGCTCCCACAAGCAAAGCTACGCTCAGCGTGAGGAGTATGATGGACACCACCGTGCGTGTTGCAAGGGTGATGTTCTTTTTCATCCTTGTATTGTTTGGCAGGTATCTATTATACCACTTCGCCACCGTATCATATACTGGAAGACAGAACAGAATACCTGCCACCCATAACCAGAAATTGTCCATGCATGCACTTTCTGCTGCAAAGTCATATACGTTCTTGGCATTTCCGATGAAGACACCGAAGAAATGTTGCATCTTGGTAAAGTCATCAAAATAGAAAATTCCCCATCCGATGATGACGAGCAGCAGACTGTATATATGCAGCAGGAAGGAAGGTATCTTATCCTGCACCTTCAGCAAGGTATATTTTTCGGCAATCACGATGACACCGAAATAAAGACCCCAGATGATGAAGTTCCAACTGGCTCCGTGCCACATACCGGTCAAGAACCAGACAACAAAGATGTTGAGAGGCTGGTGACGTCGGTTTCCTCCCATTGGAATATAGACATAGTCGCGGAAGAAACTACCTAATGACATGTGCCATTTTCTCCAGAAGTCTGAAATGGATGTGCAGCAGTAAGGATGCTTGAAGTTCTCTGCAAAGTGAAAGCCTAAACATCTGCCCAAGCCTATTGCCATGTCACTATATCCTGAGAAGTCGAAGAAGATTTGAAGCGTGAAGGCTAATATGCCCACCCATGCTCCAAAGGTGGATAAATTCTGAAGTCCGTTGGCAAGGAACTGGTCTGCTATCTCTGAAAATTGGTTGGCAAGAATCACCTTCTTACCCAATCCGATCAAGAAACGATAGCTGCCTTCTACGATGTCATACTGTCTTACCTTTCTGTCTCTGATTTCCAATGCCACAATATCATATCTGACGATAGGTCCTGCTATCAGCTGCGGGAACATGGAGATATAAAGAAGCAAGTCCTGGAAACGGCGCTGGGCTGGCGCTTCACGGCGATATACATCTATGAGATAGGATATGGACTGGAAGGTATAGAAACTGATACCGATAGGCAGTGAAATCTTTGGAATGCCTACTGGAATACCTATCGAATTGAGTGTTGTTGCAAAGAATCCTGCATATTTGAAAGTGCCGAGTAATAGGATGTTGCATATCAAACCGATTACCAATGCCCTTTTGCGGTGGGATTGCTGACTGTCTATGCCGAGTCCGGCAAAGTAGTTGATCATGACACTGAACAGCATCAGGAAGACATATACTGGTTCGCCCCATGCATAAAATATCAGTGAGAACAGTACAAGTATCGCATTGCGTACATTTGCTGGGTGCTCGCCAGTCTTGAAGAATTTCTTATCCAACAAGTAGGCTAACAGATAGCACAACATAAAGGCTGGTAAGAATGCAAAGATGAAAAATAAATCGGAAAATACCATTATTTTTTATTTTATTTTTGTTTTGTAAAACTTTCTATTTTGACTGAGTGTCTGTTTGATTCTATTAATATAACAACAGACTTTCTAATTGGTTGGCAATGAAGTAACCATTTCGTTTGGCTCCCTTGCTGTTGGTGTGGACTCCATCTGTCGTAAAAATCCTATTGTTGATTTCTCTTGCCCCCTGAATGGTTCCCTCATAATCCAGGCGGATAACTGATAGGCTCATATAATGGCCGCATTCTTCTATGATGTCACCGATTTTGTGAATACCTGTAACGCCAGGCTTGCCTATCTGCATCGGTGTTATCAATACAATCTGTGCGTCAGGAAAAGCTTCCTTTATCTTTTCGCAACTGTATCTGACAGATTCTGCAAGGGAGGTCACCTGATGAATCGGTTTACTTAATACGGTATTGGAAGTCGCAGAAAAAACCTGCTGTGGAGTTTTGGAAAACAATTGAGGTCTGGAAGATTTGAACCAAGCATCATTCGTTCCAGCCATAATCATAATCAGGTCAGGCTGAGGCTCCTTGCCTTCTTTAGTTGCTTGAATCAATCTCAGTACTTGATTGAAAATGACATTGTTATCCGTCAACTTCTCAGAATATTCCTCTGTGTTTATCTTTGTTTTAGAACAATTAGTCCAAGTAGCGCCACTCCTGGCATAACTTTTACAGGTAGAAGGGGAAAATCTCTCTTTAAACCATTTGCTCCAACCTCTGTCTTTGTCGCAATCATCTCCACCTATGAACGTATTGGAATCACCCAATAAGACAACATGCAGGTGAGAATGATTGGCTGCTGATATATTAGTCATAAAGCCTATGACCATTAATATCCCTAAAAACAATTTAATCTTCATTTTTTATTTCAGTCTCATTTTCAAAATGTTATCTGTCTAAATCGGGTGCAAAATTACAGTTTTTTTTGTTAATATGCAAACTTTCAGAAAAAAAATCAGGAAAGACGAAATTTATCTTTCCTGATTGTATTTATGACTAATTGAATTGTTTCTTTCCTATTCTATATCCTGCTGGATTTTTTTTATCCATGCTCCTGCTTCAATTTTTGCGTGGGCAGGGAGAATTTTTTGCGTGGGCACGCAAAAATAAAACTACTATGAGACTTCCCGAAATGTGGGGCTGACTACGCACAGATTTTTGCGTTATTTTTATGCGAAAACAGGTATAATCCGCTAAATGTGATGAGTCCGTTGAGCATCAATAATTCATAGCCCAATTTGTAGCCCAAATGATGGGATGAGTACCAGTCGATTGCATAACAGATAATCGGACTCAAAATCGCAATATAGGGAGTTACTTGATCATTGGCTCTTCGTTTGGTGAAGATTCCAAATCCAAATATTCCCAAAAGGGGTCCGTAGGTGTAAGAGCAGATAATGTATATGGCATCTATCACACTTGTTGAGTTGATCTGCTTGAAGAGGATGATGAAAATAATAAACAGAATGGCGACGCCAAGATGTGTATATTTTCGCAGCTTTTCATCCTTCGGAGAATCCATGATATCTACGCAAATGCTGGTTGTTATCGCCGTAATGGCTGAGTCAGCACTGGAAAAACTGGCTGCCACAATACCGATAGTAAAAAATACGACAACCATATTGCCCATGTAGCCAGATGCTGCAAACATCGGCAACAGATCATCCGGTGATTCAGGGAAAGGCATTTGCTGCTTTTGTGCCAATAATATCAGCAATATGCCTAATGCTAAAAACAGCAGGTTGGCTGGTACGAAAGCAAAGCCATACGTGCACATGTCTTTCTGGGCATCACGAAGCGTCTTGCAGGTGAGATTCTTCTGCATCATGTCCTGATCAAGTCCCGTCATGACTATGACCACGAATATTCCACTTAAGAACTGCTTCCAGAAATTCTGTCTTGAAACCCAATCGTCGAAGACAAATATCTGCGAATATTTACTGTCACAAATGGCATGGTAAGCCTCCATCGGAGTGAAGTCCAGGCATTTGATGGTATAATAAATAATCAGGATTAAGGCAGAAAACATACATAAAGTTTGGAACGTATCTGTCCAGACTAATGTCTTGATTCCACCCTTGCGGGTATAAAACCATATCAGCATGACCATGATGGGGACTGTCAATATGAATGGAATTCCTAAATTGTCTAATACAAACTTTTGCAGGATGATGCATACAACATAAAATCTGACAGCGGCTCCTATGATTTTGGAAATGATAAAAAAGGAAGCGCCGGTCTTATAGGAATGATTGCCCATTCTATCTTTCAGATAAGAATAGATGGTCGTTAAATTATGCTTATAATATATAGGTAATAGGAAAAAGGCTACGATGAAATAACCAAAGATAAAACCGATACACATCTGCAGGTAGGTCATGTTCATCTTGTATGCCATTCCCGGAACGCTGACAAAAGTGATGCCGCTGATGGATGCGCCCACCATTCCGAAGGCCACCATGTACCAGGGAGACCTGCGGTTTCCCCGGTAAAAGGTTTCATTATTTGCTTTACGAGATGTGATTTTGCTGAATATCAGCAATATGCAGAAATAGATAAGTATTGTAACTAAAATCATTCTTCTAATCGTTTAAAAATGGATTTTAAATTTTGTATTTATTCTTTTTCTTTGCTTCTGTCGGAGTGCCATAATAACTGCGAGGTGAAATCATCCTCCTGCCACTTCTGATATTTCCTCCACAGTATTCGCTCCATCGTTTCTGAATGCGCTCTACGTAATCCGCAGTCTCCGTGCCTCTCATGAAACCTCTTTTCACGACAGGATCCCGATAATAATAAGGATTGCTAAGCTTGAGGACGAAATGTTTTACTTCCTCCCAATTGTATGGATTGCCCCCATATTTCTTGGTTAAAGCCATGGCATCTCTGATGTGGTTGAAACCTCCATTGTATGCAGCAAGGGCATATAAGATTCGCTGGCTTGGATCATGGATGTCAGAGAAATGCCCTTGCAGTTCAGCCATATAGCGGGATGCTGCAGCGATGTTGGCCTCTGGCTGATGTATGTCGTTCATGGAAAGTCCCAGATGGGATGCGGTAGATGGCATGATCTGCATGAGTCCGCAAGCCCCAGCCCATGATTTGGCATTCGGGTCAAAACAACTCTCCTGATAACATTGCGCAGCCATCAGGCGCCAATCCATTCTTGCCGTAGGAGCATATCGCTGAAAATATCCGTCGTATTCCGAGATGACACCTTTCGACCTGTTCAGGAAAGGAGAATAAACATGGCGTCTGATACTTTGTGAGGATAAGAGGAAAGTTTCTTCTCTTTTCACTTCCGCAGTCAATTGCGGTTTGTACCAGGCATTCAGAGAGTCTGCCAAACTATTGTTGTCTCCTATGACAGCCCATTGTTCTTGGGTCGTATCCTGTTTGGGACCGCAAAACAGCAATTTTCCTTTCGCTTTCTTGCGTGATAAGGGAACGGCAATAATGTCGCCCTCCCCTTTTTCCAACTTGCTGATCATCTCAGTAGTGTCCTTACATACTTCCACTCTCAGGCTGACTCCAATTTTCTGGGCAAATTTCTCGCAAAGAAGATATTGCAAACCCAAATTCCGGTTCTTATATATATAATATGTATCAGGACCGTTGACAGTCAGCATGATTAATTCTCCATTGGATACGATATCATCATACGTAAAACCTTTCGTCTGATCGGAGTTGTTGGAATAATCTTCCTCGCCTATAGGTGTCCCCCAAGGTGTAACATCTGGTTGCGTTTTCTGATTAGAACAACTGCAAACCAACCAAAATAATGCAAATATTGCCGATAAATATACTTTATTCATATTTCAAGTTACAAAATTACATATTTTTTTGGATATTCAAGCAAAAAGATGTACTTTTGCAATGTTTTTTAAACAAAATGAAGAAATATGTTACGAATAGCAGTACAATCTAAAGGGCGTCTTTTCGATGACACCATGAATTTACTTTCAGAAGCAGACATTAAAGTGAGTGCTTCTAAGCGCACTCTTTTGGTGCAGTCTTCTAACTTCCCTCTCGAGGTTTTGTATCTCCGTGATGATGATATTCCTCAGAGTGTAGCAAGCGGCGTCGCTGACATCGGTATTGTTGGCGAGAATGAATTTGTGGAAAAAGGGGAAAATGCCCAGATCATTGACCGTCTTGGTTTTAGCAAATGTCGCTTGAGTCTTGCAATACCTAAGAAAATTGATTATCCTGGTTTGCAGTGGTTTAATGGCAAGAAAATTGCGACTTCTTATCCTAACATCCTTCGCAATTTCATGCAGAAGAAAGGCATCAAGGCTGATATCCATGTCATTACTGGTTCTGTGGAAATTAGTCCTGGTATCGGTCTTGCTGATGGTATCTTTGATATCGTAAGTTCTGGCTCTACCCTTGTTAGCAATAATTTGGCAGAGGTGGAAGTCGTGATGAAGAGCGAGGCTTTGCTTATCGGTAATTGGAATATGGATGATGAGAAGCATCAGATTCTGAACGAAATGCTGTTCCGTTTCGAAGCTGTGCGTTCTGCTCAGGACAAGAAGTATGTGATGATGAATGCACCAAAGTCTAAGGTGAAGGAAATTACGGATGTCTTGCCTGGTATCAAGAGTCCTACAATCATCCCATTGGCTGATGATGAATGGTGCAGTATCCATACGGTCCTCGATGAGAAGAGATTCTGGGAAATCATCGGAAAGCTCAAGGAGCTGGATGCTCAGGGTATTCTGGTTACTCCTATCGAGAAGATGATCTTGTAAAAAGAGTTTTGATCATATCTGTCTTCTACCCGGAACTTTGATTTCATGTTCTGGAAGTTAGAAACAAATATAAAAGTAAATTATTAATAATATAAGGAATGAAGGTAATTTGTTATCCTGCAAAGGAAGAATGGGACGAATTAGTGAAGCGTCCGCACCTGGATGTCTCAGAGCTTAATGCTACTGTAGAAGGTGTTCTCAATGATGTTAAGAATCATGGCGATAGCGCTGTTATACGTTACGAAGAGAAATTCGACCATGCGCATTTGGACTCTTTATCTGTATCTGATGCAGAAATGGAAGAGGCTGAAAGCCTGGTCTCTCTTGAACTGAAGCATGCGTTGGAGTTGGCCCATCATAACATTTCTTCATTCCATCAGAGCCAGCAGTTTCATGGAGAAAAGGTGGAAACAGTCTCAGGTGTGACTTGTTGGCAGAAAAGTGTTGCTATTGAGAAAGTTGGCCTCTATATTCCTGGAGGTACGGCTCCTCTCTTTTCTACGGTCCTGATGCTTGCAACACCAGCCAAGATAGCCGGTTGTAAGGAAATCGTACTTTGTACTCCTCCTAACAGAGAAGGCAAAGTGAATCCTGCCATCTTGATGGCGGCTAAGATTGCTGGTGTGAGCAAGATATTTAAAATCGGTGGCGTTCAGGCGATTGGTGCGATGGCATATGGCACAGAGAGTGTTCCTAAGGTATATAAAATCTTTGGTCCGGGCAATCAGTACGTCATGGCTGCTAAACAACATGTTTCTTTACACGATGTGGCTATTGATATGCCTGCGGGTCCTTCTGAAGTATGTGTTATTGCGGATGAAACCAGTAATCCTGTGTTTGTTGCTGCCGATTTGCTTTCTCAGGCTGAGCATGGTGTTGATTCTCAGGTTTTCCTGATTTCTACTTCTGAAGAGATGATTGAGAAAGTGAAGGATGAGGTGGAAAAACAACTCGAACAATTGCCGAGAAAGGAGATGGCTGCCAAGTCTTTGGATAATTCTAAACTTGTCTTGGTGAAGGATTATGATGAGGCCATTGAACTCAGCAATACTTATGCGCCTGAACATTTGATTATCGCCACTCGCAATTATGATGAATTGGCGGAGAAAGTGGTAAATGCCGGTAGTGTATTCTTGGGACAGTATGCTTGCGAAAGTGCTGGTGATTATGCCAGTGGTACCAATCATACCCTTCCTACTCATGGTTATGCGCTGGCATATAATGGCGTCAATCTGGATAGTTATAACCGCAAGATTACGTTCCAGCATTTGACTGATGAAGGTATCAGAAGTATCGGTAACGCTGTTGTTGTTATGGCTGAAAACGAACAGTTGGAAGCTCATGCCAACGCGATGCGCGTGAGAGTTGATGAAGTTGGCAAATAGTTTTGTCCATTTCGACTTTTTAATTTTAAGAATCTATTTTATCGAAATATGAAAGAATTAAAAGAACTCTGTAGAGCCAATATTTGGAACCTTTCTCCTTATAGTTGTGCAAGAACAGAATTTTCAGGTAAGAAAGCTCACAACTTTCTGGATGCCAACGAGAATCCGTATAATGATCCCTATAATCGTTATCCGGATCCTTTCCAGACGGATGTGAAAAAGGTCTTGAGCAAGATCAAGGACGTGCCTGTGGAGAATATATTTTTGGGAAATGGAAGTGATGAGGCTATTGACTTGGTGTATCGTATCTTCTGTAATCCGGGAATAGACAATGTGGTTGCCATTGCTCCTACTTATGGAATGTATCAGGTATGTGCTGACGTGAATGATGTGGAATACCGTCAGGTGTTGCTGGATGAAAATTACCAGATTACGGCAGATAAGTTACTGAGTGCTTGTGATGACCATACGAAGGTTATCTGGATTTGTAGTCCGAATAATCCTACGGGCAATCTGATCAATCCAGAAGCAATCGTTGGTGTATTGCAGCGTTTTGATGGCATCGTAGTCTTGGATGAGGCTTATGCTGATTTCTCCAGTATTCAGCCATTCAGATCATACTTGTCTAAATTCCCTAATATGATCGTGCTCAACACCATGAGTAAAGCTTGGGGTTGTGCTGCTTTGAGATTGGGTATGGCTTTTGCCAGCAAGGATATTATCGATTTGTTCAATAAGGTGAAATATCCTTATAATGTGAATTTACTTACTCAGCAACATGCCCTGGAGGTTTTGAATGATCCATATCAGGTGGATGAATGGGTGAAGAATCTGTTGCAGGAAAGAGGTAAGATGGTTACGGCCTTTACAGAACTTCCTATCTGCGTGAAAGTTTATCCTACTGATGCCAATTTCTTCTTGGCGAAAATGACGGATGCGCAGGCTATATACGATTATTTGGTTGATAAGGGTATCATCGTTCGCAATAGAAATAGAGTGCAGCTTTGTGAGAACTGCCTGCGAATTACGATCGGTAAAAAGAGTGAGAATATAGAATTGTTATCAGCTCTTCGACAATATCAATAAAAATATAAAGAGGGTGTGTCATGAACTTCTGGCACACCCTCTATTTTTAATGAAAAGTATAGTTTAGAATTTGATTTTCTTCTTCTTGCCTTTACTTTCGTTGCCCACCCTGTCTAATGCGGTTACAATGTAGGTGGTTTTACCATCCTTGATGTATGGTACTTTCACGTTGGAATCGTAGGTGATCTTGATGATTTTGGATGCATCGTTTAAGTCAACAGGCTCACCTTCCTTAAATTGATAGACAACAAATCTATTGGCCACATCACCCCATTTTTTTTCTTTAGGAGCCTTCCAATTCAACATCGGTCCCTGCTCTGTCCATTTCAGTTTCAGACTTCTGACGGCTTTTGGACTTTTATTATCCAAGAAAGTCATGAGAGGTGGTAATGCTGGATATTTCCAATAGAAATCTCTCAAAGTATGACCGATATTTCCCACATTGTCGGCTGCAGTCTGAGCGTACCACAACACAGTTCCCTTTACATTCTGCATTTGCTGGTGCAACTTGTGCTTGGCAGGAAGCTGATGACTTCTTGGATTTGCAGGGTCAGCAAACTTGGCTGTTCGTTCAATGTCTTCGCCAATAAACAAAGGTCTTTTACCTGCATGTTTGTTCCACCAGGTGATCAGGGTTTTATAATCAGCAGCCTTATGTCCGATTTCCCAATACAATTGAGGAACGCAGTAGTCTATCCAACCGTTATTCACCCACAAAAGTACATCGGCATAAAGGTCATCAAAATTCTGCAAACCATTCGTTTCAGAACCATTCGGATCATTTCTTTTATTGCGATAAATACCAAAAGGAGAAACACCGAATTTTACCCAAGGTTTAATATGATGTATGGTCTCCCCTAATTGCTTTACGAATCTGCTTACATTATCTCTTCTCCAATCTCCAATCTTCCAATAACCATGAGAGTTCTGCTGAAACAAGGCTTGGTCTGGAATCTGTTTGCCTGCTACTGGATAAGGATAGAAATAGTCATCTATATGGAAACCGTCCACATCATATCTGCTGACGATGTCGGCTGCCACTTTGCAGATATAATCTGCAGATTCTTGCAAACCAGGATTGAGGAGCACTAAATTATCATAGGAAAAGCATAATTTAGGTTGTTTGACAACAACACTGTTCTTGCTAACTTGTGACATGCTTGTGGATCCATGTTTGGCGCGGTATGGATTGATCCAAGCATGAATTTCCATTCCTCTTTTATGGCATTGTTCAACCATCCATGCCAAAGGGTCCCAATAAGGATTCGGAGCCTGTCCCTGGATTCCTGTCAGGAATTTACTCCATGGTTCCAGTTGACTCTCATAGAGGGCATCACATTCCGCTCTCACTTGAAAGATAATGGCATTGACACCATCTTTTTCCAACTCGTCCAGTTGCTTGCTGAGCATAGACTGGATCTGTTGGGTGCTTTTGCCCATGAATTGACCATTGACACATTGGATCCATGCGCCACGGAATTCACGTTTGTTTTGTGCTGATGCGCCCAATGTAAGGAAAAGGGCCATCGCAAAAATGATTAGATTCTTATACATCTTGTTTTATATTATTTGTTTATTCTTCATCTCTTAATTTTGGCAGAGAAATATGGTATCTTACTGCCAAGAATCGGATTGCGCAAACGATAGCAAATGTGGCAATGACCGTGATATATAGGCTAACCTGCAACCAGCTCAGCAACCAGTATGTGAGTCCTCCCACCACACAAGCCATAGCGTATATTTCCTTTCTGAAGATCACAGGTTCTTCGTTGAGCAGCACATCTCTGATCACTCCTCCGGCAGCTCCCGTAATGCATCCCATAATGATAGCAACCCAAAACGGGAAGCCACATTCCAATGTTTTTTGAATACCCGCTATATTGAATAGGGCCAAACCGAGTGTGTCGAATAAAAACCAAGTAGCATCCAGACGTCTGAGATAATGGTGGCATACTATTACGACACACTGTGCAAATAGCGTACATATCATGTATATCGGACTTAGCATCCAGAAAGGTCTTACACCTAACATGACATCTCGTATGGTTCCTCCTCCTATTGCCACAGCAATGCCGCATACAAAGCCTCCCAGCCAGTCGTAATGTTTGCTGGCTGCGAGTCTTATGCCAGACAATGCAAAGGCAAATGTTCCTATGAATTCTATTACACGTTGTAGTGTAATGACAAATTCCGGGTCATGATGGATTATCATTTCATTATTCTCCTACTAATGTTTTGTTATATTTTGATTGATTGAACGTATTATTCCTTGAATCTATCTCCCCAACAAGTTACCATCCAATTATATAATTTCTCTTCATTAGGAGAGTGCTGCGCATGCCAGAATCTCTCATTTTGAATTTCACTTGGAAGATATTGTTGGCTGGTGAAGTGCCCAGGATAGTCATGTGGATATTTATATCCGTCATGGTAGCCCAATTCTGCCATTAATTGGGTTGGAGCATTTCGGATATGCAGCGGAACAGGAAGATTTCCCGTTTCCCGCACCCTTGCTATTGCTGCATTGATGCCTAAATATGCACTGTTACTCTTAGGACTGGTGGCCAGATAAACCACCGCTTCGGCTAATGCAATCCGTGCTTCAGGCCATCCGATTTTCATGACCGTATCAAAAGCCGCATTTGCCAAGAGTAAAGCATTCGGATTGGCAAGTCCGATGTCCTCGCTGGCACTTATGACCACTCTTCTTGCAATGAATTGCGGGTCCTCTCCTCCTTCTATCATTCTTGCCATCCAATATAATGCAGCATCAGGATCACTTCCCCGGATACTCTTGATGAAAGCAGAGATAATGTCATAATGCATTTCTCCCTGTTTATCATAAGCAAGAGGATTTTGCTGGAGTTCCCTTTCTACTACCTCGTCTGTGATGATTATTTCATCCGAAGAGAAAGAATTCACGATCAATTCCAAAATATTCAGCAGTTTGCGGGCATCGCCACCACTATACCTTAGCATTGCACCCGTTTCTTTCAACGTTATGTCTTTCTCTTTGAGAACAACATCTTTATGCATCGCTCTTTCAAGAAGCCCCTGCAAGTCGTCTTTTCCTAAAGGTTTCAGAACGTAAAGTTGGCACCGGGAAAGTAAAGGCCGTATTACCTCAAAGGAAGGATTCTCTGTGGTTGTTCCGATGAGGGTAACGATGCCTTTCTCTACTGCTCCCAATAATGAGTCTTGCTGACTTTTGGAGAAACGATGGATTTCGTCAATAAACAGTATAGGAGAAGCGGAGTCAAAAAAACGGTTGTTTTTGGCTCTTTCTATCACTTCCCTGACATCCTTTACACCGCTTGTCACAGCGCTCAAAGTATAGAAAGGTACTTTGAGCGTGTGAGCGATAATTTGTGCCAATGTTGTTTTGCCTACACCAGGAGGTCCCCAAAGAATAAAAGAGGAAATTCTTCCTGCATCTATCATTTTACGGAGTATGGCTCCTTCACCTACTAAGTGTTTTTGGCCAACGTAGTCGTCAAGAGAACGTGGTCGCATTCTTTCTGCTAAGGGTTCACTCATTGTCTTTACAATTTATGATATGTTTCCAAATATGAGAATACAATGTTTTGTATTCATTGCGTCTGTCGTCATGAGATTTCATCTATCATCATATGGATGTCTGCCTCATTTCTTTTCTTCAGAAGAAATCTGGTTCCCCATCAGTTTTTGTAATTCGATGACGCTTTGATTATAGTCATTGATTGCTGCAGCTTTCTTCATGTAGAAGTCAATGCTGTTGTTCAGCGCTTCAACATATTCAATATATGATATTTCGCCATTTTCATATTCTGCCTGGCTCATTTCTTCCAGTTTCTGGTTGTTTTGCTTGCCTTCCTCCTGATAATATTTCATTCGGACAAATGCTTCATTGCACTTACTCAAGCATGCATGATATTCTTGTTGCTTATCCAACTGCTCTTGCTTGATTTCATATTCTGCAATTTCTTTATCTTTTTTGGCAGCCTTGATTCGGGCTTTGGTTGCACCATAAAAGAGTGGAATCCCCACTCCAACTTCAAATCCCATAAAGTTGCCTCCTTCAAACCTGTTTCTGTTGACATGATATGGATCCCATGAGGAGATGACCATCTGGTTGCGAAGAGAAAGACTGAGAGAGGGTGCATAGCCGTTTTTTGCTACGCTGACTGCTTTGTCTGCTACAGTAATCCTGTCTTGCGCATATTGTCCTTCTGGAGTAAGCTGGTAGTTGAAACTGTTTTGTACCCAATCCAATGCTACTAAATTCTGGTCTGCAGGTTTGATGGGTTCATTGCTATTTACCAAACCGGATAATAGGAGTTGCTTACTTTCGATTCCGCTGAGGACATTCGTCATCTCCAACTTGTTTTCACGGTGCATCCTATTGGCTGAAAGTAATTCCAGTTGGCGTGTTTCTCCTGCCTTGAATCGCGCTTCAGCTATTGTCCGATAACGGTTGAGGATGCTGTCCTGCTTGTTGAGAATGTTTAAACGTTCATATTCATATATCAACTGATAATAATTGCTTTTAATCTGATAAATAAGTTCAGATAATACTACATTCTTCTTACTCTTTTCAGCTTGAGTTTCCGCTTTTAATTGCTTGTTCTTTGCAATATAAAGAGTTGGAAATTCTATACTTTGAGTGAGGGAAATGGAATTGTCCGTACTTCCGCCTGATGTAGGATCCTGTGACAGCGTCAAATCGGTTTTGTCAATATCCCATGCTGTGGCCTGAAGGTTTTTGGCACGTTCTATCGACTTGTTTGCTGCAAGAATCTTATAATTCTTTTCGTATGCCATATTCAGGCATTGTTGTAAATTGAGTACTTTGTGTTGTGCTTGCATATTGCTACACAAACACAACAAAGTAATATATATTATTGCTCTTTTCATATAACTATTTCTTAGTAAACGTTTTGTAAATTGCCGGTAAAACCAACAAAGTCAATAATGTAGAAGTGATGAGTCCGCCGATAACAACAGTAGCCAAAGGTCTTTGTACCTCAGCTCCATCTCCGTGTGACAAAGCCATCGGTAAAAAACCTAACGATGCTACGAGTGCAGTCATTAATACAGGGCGGAGTCTGATCATGCAACTGTCAATTATTCTTTCGTGAATAAGTTGGGCGTTGCTGCGCCCGGACTCTACTGCTGATGACAACTGATTCTTCTGCATTTGATTCATCTCACCGATGAGTACAATTCCGTTAAGAACTGCAACACCAAACAGGGCAATGAATCCAACTCCGGCTGAAATAGAGAATGGCATACCTCTAAACCATAATGCCCATACTCCACCAATGGCAGCCAATGGAATTGCCGAGAATACGAACAGACTTTCTCTTACGTTTTTTACTGTTGCATAAAGTAACAGGAAGATAATGATAAGCGCCAATGGCACTACTATCATCAATCGGGTAATTGCACTCTGTAAATTCTGGAACTCGCCACCATAGGTATAATAATATCCTTCCGGCAACTTCAGTTTCGCATCCAGCAGATTCTGTATTTCATCCACCGTACTCTGCACATCTCTTCCTTTTATGTTGAAACCGACATAGATACGTCGCGCACCATTTTCGTGAGAGATTTGTGATGGAGCGGGTTCGTAAATGATATCTGCAACCTGGGTCAATGGAATTGTTTCCCCGGAACCTATTGGGATGGCAAGATTTTGGATAGATGAAACATTGCGGTCGTTATTATCTAACCTCAATACAATGTCAAATTTCCGTTCTCCTTCATAAATGGAACCGGCTATTCCGCCTGCAAATGAAGTTTCAAGCACTTGATTGATGTCATCAACGTTGATTCCGTATTCCGCCATCCGTTCATGATTATATACCACTTGAATCTGCGGTAAACCAGAAACTTGTTCCACAGATGTTCCACTTACTCCCTGGATGCCACTAATCATCTTGCCTACATGTTCTCCTAACTTGGTGAGTTCATCCAGATCATCTCCAAATATTTTGATTGCAACGTCTTGCTTGATGCCAGTCAGCAACTCGTTATTACGCATTTGGATAGGCTGTGATATTTCAGCCTCTAATCCCGGAATCGTATGGAGTGTTTCTTCCATCTTTTCCATGAGTTCTTCTGTTGTTTCAGCGGAAGTCCATTCTGCTTTTGGCTTGAGTGAAATCATGATATCCGCTCTTTCAACAGGCATTGGGTCAGTTGGAATCTCGGCACTTCCTATACGGCTAACGACTTGTTTCACTTCTGGATATTCAGCCTTCAGCAGTTTCTCAGCCTTGGTACAACTTTCTACCATTTGCGAGAGAGAAGTTCCTTGCGACATACTCATTTCTACGGCAAAATCCCCTTCTTCCAAACTTGGAATAAATTCTCCTCCAAGAAACTTGAATGCCACAAGACTGACACAGAACAAAGCAACGGCACCTGTTATCACGTTCTTGTTTTGTTTCAGTACCCAGTTGAGGACAGGAAGATACCATTGCTGTATTTTCTTGACCATCTTGTCGGCGAAAGTCTCTTTCTTGCTGATTTTCTTGCTAAGGAAGAGGCTACTTGCCATCGGAACATACGTAAGTGACAATATGAAGGCACCGAGTATGGCAAAAAATACAGTGAGAGCCATCGGACGGAACATCTTGCCTTCAATGCCCACTAAGGTCATCAAAGGAACATATACGATCATAATCATGATTTCACCGAAGGCTGCACTTTGCCTGATACGTGAAGCGGAGAAATGAACTTCTTCATCCATCTCGGCTTGCGTGAGGCTCGTCTTCTGAGTTTTTTGGTTGATATGGGTAACTACGGCTTCCACAATAATGACAGCAGAATCCACAATCATACCGAAATCAATGGCTCCTAAACTCATCAGGTTGCCATCTATGCCAAAGGTCTTCATCATTCCAAAAGCGAATAGCATACTGAGTGGAATGACGCTTGCAACAACCAGTCCTGCTCTCCAGTTTCCTAAGAAAATGACCAATACAAAGATGACAATGAGGCCTCCCATGATCAAGTTGTGCTCTATGGTTCCCTCAACACGCTTTACAAGATTTGTACGGTCAATGAAAGGTTCTATGATGACACCTTCTGGGAGGGATTTCTGAATCTGGGCAATTCTTGACTTGACATTTTTGCTTACTTCTTGGAAGTTTTCTCCTTTGAGCATGATAGCTATTCCGGCTACGACTTCTCCCTCGCCATTTCTCGTAACGGCACCAAAACGGGTTGCGTGACCTTCCTGTACCTTGGCAATATCGCCGACTTTTATTGTTATTCCGTTGACATTCTTTACAGGTATATTGGCAATATCATCAAAAGTCTTGGCCACACCAATAGCACGGATGTAGTATTGGTTTGAGTTTTGCTCAATATAGCTTCCACCGGTATTGGCGTTGTTCTTTTGCAAGGCATCGAAGACTTCGGATACTGTTATGCCATTGGCATTCAATCGGTCTGTGTTGATGGCTACTTCGTACTGTTTGACAAATCCTCCCCATCCGCTCACTTCTGCAACACCAGGAGTTCCTGAAAGTTGTTTTCTGACAATCCAATCTTGGATTGTGCGAAGTTGCGTGAGGGAATACTTGTTTTCATACCCTTTCTTGGTTCGTACTGTATAGTGATATATTTCTCCCAGCGCAGTAGCGATGGGTCCCATTTCTGTAGAAGTGTTCTTTGGCAACTCTTTTACTGCGTCGTTTAAAACCTGACTTACTTGAGAACGGGCCCAATAGATATCTGCCTGGTCATCAAAGATTAATGTTATAACTGATAATCCGCTTCTGGAAATGCTCCTTCGTTCTTGAAGGCGTGGTATATTGGCCAATGCCATCTCGATAGGAGTGGTTACATATTGTTCGACTTCCTGGGCACCCAGGGAAGGTGCTTGGGTAATTACTTGAACCTGATTATCGGTGATGTCTGGTGTAGAGTCAAACGGCAATGTAGCCAACGACCAAAGTCCCCAAACTATAAGCGATATAGTGAGGAAACCTACCACAAACTTGTGCTTGATGGAACTTGTAATTAGTTTCTGAAACATGATGTCCTTTTAAATTTGTAAATTGATTAATAATTTTAATTTCCGGACACTAATCTTCTTCTCCATGATCGCCAATCTGCGATGCCAGGTAGAAAGCATTATCAGTCACTATCTTTTGTCCATTCTGTATGTGCTTGCAGAGTGAAACCTCAGTATATCCGTCATTGCTGACTCCAGTTGTCACTTCATGTCGTGAAAAACTGTATTCTCCATTTCTTGGCTGTTTGTTGAGTGCAAAGATATATTGTTTTCCTTCTATATTAACAATAGCTTTGTTAGGAAGCGCAACACAAAGCTGGCGTCCGGTCGCTATTTGGCCGGATACATACATGCCATCAAAGAGGTTTGTGCCTCTGGTTGCATCAAGTTTGACATGTACAGCAATGCTTTTTGTTCCTTGGTTAAAGTATTCGTTCATACCATAGACATGACCGGAGACTTTTACGCCTGGTTGATTGGTGAGTGAGAGTAATACTCGGTTTCCAATCTTTACTTTATTCAGATCTCGTTCAAAAACATTCAAGTCACATTCTACAGCATTGTTATTTCTGATTTTCATCAAAGGCGTCTGCATGTCTGCGTAACTTCCCAAAGATGCTGTAATTTCGCTTACCGTACCTTTGATAGGAGCATATAAAGGGAAGACAGTTGTAAATTTTCCCTTCGCCACAGATGCTGTAGAGATGCCCAACTGAGTCAGCTGGCGACCGATTCCTATAAGATTTGCTTTAGCCACCTTATAGTCTTTTTCAGATAAAAGCAATGTCTTTTTGATGCCAGCTCCAGAGGAAGCGAGTGTTTTCTGTCTTTCCATTTCAAGCTTCGCACTTTCCATTTCTTTGTATGCAGAATAGTAGTCTTTCTGTAAAGATACGATTTCTGTATTTTCAATGGTTGCCACAACTTGCCCTTTATTGATCTGTTGTCCTTCTTTCACAGAAATGGATTTGACGACACCGCCCATCAAAGAAGCGACGTCTGCCATATTCTGGGCTCTAAGTACCAAAGTGCCATTTACATGAAGCATTGCATCCAGTTCGCGCTTTTGTGCCTCCCCTAATTTGAGGTCAATAGCATTCAGTTGTTTGCTGGTTAAAGGAATGTTTTGAAAATCCACTTCTTCTTCTTCCTTTTCCTCATTCTCCTCCTTGTCTGCTTTACTTTCAGAATGGAAGCTGAAAGCAAAAAATGCGATTGCAGTACATACCACAATCAAAGATATTCTTTTCACCATTTTCTTATTATTCTTTTGTTTAGTATTTGCTGCTCAATCCAAGTTGCTTCTTTATAGATCAAGCAGCTTCTTTATAGATTCTGTCGCAATGAAATGAAGTAAGGAAATGGAGGTCCCCGTAAAGAACTATTCACAGAAGCCCCTAACTTGATTGCCATCGTTTTTTGTTGCCATTTTGATATGACAATCTTGTAGCATGGGGTCAATTGAATAGAAGAAGGCAATAGGGCTACGAGCATATTTCTGTCGTAGTCTAGATGTTTGTATATGGATTTTATATTTTTGCCATTAGAAATAAACTGATGCATCTGGTGAATATTGCATCCCTTGTTGTCTTTCTCATGGTGGGCAGTATGCTCATCATTAATATTTCCATCATATTCGCATTGTTGTTCTATAAAACAAACTTGCCCCATATGATGGTGGTGAAGTATAATGGTAGATAGCAACAAAGCGCATGTTGCTATCCACATATTTAAAATATGAATTTTATACTTTACCATGATTGCAATATTAAGTCTGATGATGTTTCTATACGATTGCAAAGTTACTATTTAAAATTGGCATTTCAAAATTCAAAGATGTTTTTTAACTAAATCTCGCTTAATTCAGTAAAAAAACGAAAAAAAATGATGTAGTTAACGAAAAAGTTTATACTTTTGCTCTCAATTTATATAAAGGTGTTTTAATTCAATGTGCTATGTTTTGTAATGAGCAGAAAAAATATCGATTAAGTGTTGCAATATTGATTGTTGTTTCACTTTTGATTTGCATATATCTGATAGCTTTCAGTTGCTTCTTTTCTAAGAAGCAGATCCAATCGGCTATGATACCTGTCAAGGTTTACTCTCAATATGAAATATTGGATGGAGGAAAAGTGGTTTATCATTTTGATAAAGATACCATTTCTGCTACTGGATATTTCTTCAATAAATACTTTTTTATCCCTTCCTGTCAAGGTCGTATTTATGCTGATTTTGATAGTACTATCTGGCAGAATAAATATAAGGATGTAAATGTGGAAAAATTGGTGCAACTTCATATCGATTCCTTGAAAACGATGTATAGTCAGTCAAAGTGGATTGATGGAGAGTTGTCTTATTATTTGAAATGTCACAATGCCAGTGATGAAGGATTCTTTCATATTTCTCAGGTTGCTTTGAAAGAAGAAAACCTTCGGGATTCTACTCGAAAGATGTTGGATTCATTAAAACATCTTTCACATAAGTCTTTGAAGATAGTTCGTCATTTGGAATTCGTTGCGATTTCTCCTTCTGGTAAGGCTAATAGAAAACAAGTTGAGAAATTAAAACATGTTGGTGGAAATGTTTTCCAATTGTTCTCAGAAACCTTACCTAAAGAGTCTTGCGCATTGTCTTTTCATAAGTCAAAAGAATTGGCTTCTTTGAGTATTGTCCCTATTTTGTTTGATGCCAAATTGAATTATCTTTTGGGCACAACAGGAACCTATAGTGGTGAAGTTGATTCTTTAGGATTGCCTCATGGTCATGGTGAATGGCAGGGCTTTACCGATGCTGCCTATTATCAGGGAAGCTGGAAACATGGAAAACGTGATGGTTTTGGCTTTTCTGTTGCAGATAAAAGTCAGTTACGCATAGGAGAATGGGTGCTGGATAAATACAAAGGAGAACGATTGGTTTATAGTTCTGATCGAATCTACGGTATTGATATCTCTAAATATCAGCATGTTATAAAAGGTAAGAAATATAATATCGATTGGAAACGTCTGCGTATTTCCCATCTTGGAAATATCAGTAGAAAAACAATTAATGGGGATGTTAATTATCCGATTAGTTTCATCTATATTAAAAGTACTGAAGGGGCAAGTTTATTAAATCCTTTCTATAGAAAAGACTATGTGGCAGCACGGGCACATGGATATAAGGTAGGAAGTTATCATTTCTTTTCTACTCTAACTCCTGCTACTTTGCAGGCACGTCAATTCCTTAAAAATTCATATGTCAAATCGGGTGACTTGCCACCTGTCCTTGATGTTGAGCCTACTAAAGCCCAAATTCAGAAGATGGGAGGCGTGGGTGTCCTTTTGACCAGAATGAGAATATGGTTAAGAATGGTTGAAAAAGAAACAGGTAAACGTCCTATTATTTATGTAAGTCAGACTTTTGTAAATCGCTATTTGAGCAAAGCGACTGATATAAAGCAAAAATATCAGGTGTGGATTGCAAGATATGGAGAATACAAGCCTGATATCAAATTGGTCTTCTGGCAACTTTGTCCTGATGGTAGGGTTACTGGAATTCGGGGTCATGTAGATATCAATGTATTTAATGGTTATCATGATTCTTTCAAGCAGTTTATCTCTAATCAGAAATGATTCGTAATAGGCAGTTTGTCTCTAATCTGAGGCCTCTCGTAATAAAAAATATGCTTTTCTCCAAAAATATATTGTTAAAGTATATTAATAGAAATAACAATGATGCAATATTTTTCTTATATTTGCGTAATATTATATATACGCAATTAAAAATAGGAGTTAATAGCATAGGATGAGACAACTTAAGATTCAAAAAAGTATAACCAATCGTAACAGCGAGGCACTTGATAAGTATCTTGTTGAGATAGGTCGTGCCCCAATGGTGTCAATTGACGAAGAGATTGAATTGGCCCAAATCATTAAGAAAGGTGGTCGGGCTGCGGAAAGAGCAAAAAACAAATTAGTTGAGGCTAATCTTCGTTTTGTGGTCTCTGTTGCCAAACAGTATCAGCATCAGGGGTTGACTCTTACTGACTTAATTGATGAGGGTAATATCGGATTGATTAAAGCTGCAGAAAGATTTGATGAAACCCGTGGCTTTAAGTTTATTTCTTATGCAGTTTGGTGGATTCGACAGAGTATTTTGCAAGCAATTGCTGAGCAAAGTAGAATAGTCAGACTTCCTCTTAATCAGGTTGGTTCCTTGAATAAGGTTAATCAGGAAAGTAATAGATTTGAACAAGAAAACCAGCGTCGTCCAAGTGTAGAAGAACTTGCGCAGCGCACAGGTATAGATGAGGAAAAAATCTCTCAAAGCATGGCGGCAAGTGGTCATCATGTAAGTATTGATGCGCCTTTTGGTGAAGATGATGACAATTCTATGGTTGATGTCATGGCAAGTGGAGAAGATAGTCGCACAGATAAGCATGTTGATCATGAAAGTATGGCTATGGAACTACGTCAGGTTTTGGATAAGGTTCTTAAAGACAGGGAAAAGCAGATTGTTTGTGCCTGCTTTGGAATTGGAGAAACTGAAAAAGGATTGGAAGAAATTGGAGATAAAATGGGATTGACTCGTGAAAGAGTTCGTCAAATACGTGAGAAAAGTATTACAAAACTTAGAGATTCCGGAAATGTCAAAATTCTGATGAAATACTTAGGGTAATTTTTGAAAAAACATTTAATTCTCTTTGTTGTTTCATAAAAATATACTAACTTTGCAATCGGGTGCTTTTTCAAGCTCCCGATTTTTTGTTATGAGGCTTCTGGTTCATATTATAATCTGTGTTTTCTTGACTTTATCGCTGAATGGATATGCAAGAAATGTTACACCGAAAGACGATTTCCGTGATTCGGTGATGAATCGTATCTATCGATATTATCAGTTGTCTTATTCCGCTTCTGAGCAATCTCATGAGTCTTATGCATACACGAAATTTATGATGCGTACCAATC
The DNA here is from genome assembly GCF_003461825.1 of Prevotella sp. AM42-24. NCBI lineage: Bacteria > Pseudomonadati > Bacteroidota > Bacteroidia > Bacteroidales > Prevotellaceae > Prevotella > Prevotella sp. AM42-24. The sequence goes on from NZ_QTXV01000001.1 coordinate 76,292, forward strand.
ATCGCAACTTTACGTTGGCTATGGTTCCTTCTCTTTATGCGATAGCTCATGGTTCCGGTAGAGAATTTATGGGAGAATATTATAGTAAATATACGGTAAAAGAAAAGAATAAGATAACTCCTCATCGTTTACTATGTATTACTACAGTTCCTCACAAAAGGAATACAATGCCTTCTCTGCTGAATTATCTTACTCCGAATGTTTATGGTGAATGTCTTTTTCAAGACAATATACTGTCTCCCTATCATCGGTCAAACAGGAAATATTATAAATTTATGGTCACGGCTCTTCCATTTGGAAAAGCTCAGGTTTATGCCTACCCTAAATTGAAAAATACTCAATTGGTTACGAGTATGGCTATAGTGGATAGTCATACGGGTAGAATAAATTTGGTTGATTTTGAAGGTGAGTATGATATGACTCGCTTCTTTATCAGCGTGGTGATGAATAAAGAGGATTCTGTGGGTTCTCTGTATCCGAAGAAGTGTGACTTGAGAGCTAATTTCCGTTTTATGGGCAATCAGATAACGGCCAGATATTCTACTATTTATGGCTTGCCGAAATTATTGTCGGATTCATTGAATAATGTTGAAGATACTACATTGATGGCAAAGGTGCGCCCTACCCCGTTGAATGAGGAGGAAATGCATTTCTTGAACCATTATTATCAGAAAAAGAATGAAAGGGATTCTTTGGCTAAAAACGAAAAACATAAAAAGTCTTTTGTAAAAGATGTGTTGTGGGATATTGTGGGCGATAATGTCTTAAATCGTATCAAGCAAAATTTCGGAAAACAAAATCAGGGATACCTTAGAATTAATCCTATTCTGAATCCTCTTTATATGGGTTATTCCGAACGCAAGGGATTTGTATATAAGTTTGATGTACGAGGAAGCTATTCTTTTAGTGATGATGTGCAATTTGCTCTTCGCTTCAAAGCTGGTTACGCTTTCAAGCAGCATCGGTTTTATTTCAGCATTCCTGCTACTCTCAACTACAATAAAAAGCATGATGGATTCCTTCAGTTGGAGTTGGGTAATGGAAACCGAATCAATACCAATGTTGTTGCGCGTCGTATATTGGATATCAGCGAGAAAAAAGATAGTCTTATCCAATTCCCATATGGTGATTATACGGCCTTTAAGGATAATTATTGGCGACTGACGAATCATTGGATGTTTAATAACTATATTGGTTTTGAGTTGGGAATCATTGCCCATCAGCGTCAATCTATAAGTCCGGAATTTTATAAGGAAAATAATTTCCCAAGTTTGTATAGATCAGTTGCGCCTGCATTGGCTTTGGTTTGGCATCCTATTGGGAAAAACGGTCCTGTCGTAAAAGTTGATTATGAAAGAAGTTTCAATCATTTTCTTCATTCCAATATCAGCTACGAACGGGTTGAAATGGATATGCAAGATATTATCAACATGTCAAGAAGGCGGAGCCTTTCTTTGCGTTTGGGTTCTGGATTCTATACTCAGAAAGGCGACCATTGGTATTTTGTTGATTATACTAATTTCAGGGACAATAATTTACCTGGTGGCTGGAATGATGATTGGGCTGGCGAATTTGAATTGCTTAACTCTGGATGGTATAATGCCTCTGATTATTATGTTCGGTCCAATGTTACTTATGAGTCTCCAGCCTTGTTTGCTGCCTGGTTGCCATGGGTAGGACGTTTTATAGAAAATGAACGATACTATGTCAATGCCCTCATGGTTAGACATCTTCATCCTTATACGGAATGGGGATACGGGTTCAAAACACGTGTGGCTTCGGTAGGCATATTTGCTTCTTTTCAGAATACAAAATTTCAAGGAGTCGGTTGTAAATTCGGCTTCGAATTATTTAGAGAATGGTAATTACAATTTAATATACAGGCATTAAGATATGAATTCTCAACTTACTGTTTATAAAGCGAGTGCAGGTTCTGGAAAAACCTTCACTTTGGCTAAAGAGTATATGGTCTTGGTGATACAAGACCCATCTTCATACAGGAATATTCTTGCTGTAACATTTACTAACAAGGCAACTGAGGAAATGAAAAATAGAATCCTCAGCAAACTGTATGGAATAGCTAATCGGCTGGATGACTCAAGAGATTACTTGGAACAAATCAAGGGGGTATTATCTCAGATGTCAGAAGAGCAGATTATTGAAAATGCTGGTATTGCTCTGAAAAATCTTATCCACAATTATAATTATTTCCGCGTCGAAACGATTGATACATTCTTCCAGAGTGTACTCCGTAATCTGGCACGTGAACTTGATTTGACCGCTAATTTGAGAATTGGTCTTAATGATGTCCAGATAGAAGAACAGGCTGTAGATGAATTGATCGAAGAACTTCAGATGACAGACAAGCTTCTCTTTTGGATTATGGATTATATTAAGGAAAATATTGCAGATGACAAAAACTGGAATGTGATTTCTCAAATAAAAGCTTTTGGACGGAATATATTCAAGGATTTTTATAAGGATCATGCTGATGCGCTGAATAATTGTATTGAAAAAGATGGCTTTTTCGAGGCTTTTTCTTCAAAATTGAGGAAAAAGCAAGCTGAAGCTAAAGAGCATTTTGACCAGATTGCGGCTACCTTTTTTGATGCATTGGATGAAAACGGACTTTCGGCAGATGACTTTCAAAATAAGACCAGAGGTATATGGAGTTACTTTTCCAAATTGAAAAATGGTAAATTCAATGATGATGATTTGCAAAATGCTACATTGGTAAAATGTCTGGATAGCGAAGAATCCTGGGTCAAAAAGTCTGACGCTCAGGCTGGTAAACCTGCGTATGACTTAGTGGTTTCCCAACTCTTCCAACTGCTTCATTATTCAGAAACTTCAAGACCCAAGTTATTGCGTATATATAAAAGTTGTGATCTTACTTTGCGCCATCTGAATCAATTACGTCTTTTGGGAAGTATTGAAAAGAGAGTCCGAGAAATGAACAGAGATGCCAACCGTTTTTTGCTTAGCGATACCCAGACTCTTCTTCATTCTTTGATTCAGGATGAAGACTCCCCTTTCATCTTTGAGAAAATCGGTTCTCAGTTGGAGCATGTCATGATCGATGAGTTTCAGGATACCAGTACTGTGCAGTGGAAAAACTTCAAGGTGCTATTACAGGAGACAATGAGTCACCAGAATGCAGGAAATTTAATAGTAGGTGATGTGAAACAGAGTATTTACAGATGGCGTTCTGGTGATTGGCGTCTGCTTAATAATATTGAATCTGAGTTTCCATCTAATTATACAATTCAAATTGAGTCACTCTCTCACAATTATCGCTCAGACAGGAATATCGTAGATTTCAATAACGCTTTCTTCGAAGCTGCTGCAGAAAAAGAATATCAGGCCATAACGGATAAAGATTTACCTCATACTTTCTCTGATTCTGGTTCTGACTCCGACTCTGATTCCGATGGCTCCAGTGCAGCTCAACTCAAGAAGGCTTATAGTGATGTAAGGCAACGTGTGCCTCAGAAAAAACCTGCATGTGGCTATGTGAGGATTAATCTCTTGGGACAGAAGGGTATCAAAGAAGATGAGAATTCAGAAAACTATCAGGACAAGATGATGGGTATGATTTTAGATACCATCAACGAACTTGTAGAGGCGGGAGTAAAATATAAGAATATTGCCATATTGGTGAGAAGCAATAAGACTATACAGAATATTGCTGATTATCTGATGGCTAATAGTGCGACTCCATTGCCTTTGGTTTCTGATGAGGCTTTCAGACTGGATGCCTCTCAGGCCGTGAATGTGATGGTTACTGCTCTTCGGTGTCTGGCTCATCCGAATGATGATATAGCTAAGGCCGGCTTGATGAAGTTCTGCATGAAATATCTGGAAAACAAGCAAATAGCAGAAAAATTCTTGGAAGAAAGAGAACTTTATTTGCAAAAGCCGCTTTTGGATTTGACAGAGTCCCTCTACACTTACTTTAAATTGGGAGAAATAGAAACGCTCTCTCAACAAAGTTCATACGTAAGTGCATTCTATGATCAGTTGGCTTCTTATCTCTCTGATAATGGTGGTGATATAGATGATTTCTTGAATGAATGGGATGAGAATATTCACTCTAAAAGCATTCATAGTGATAAGGCTGACGGAATCAGGCTTTTGTCCATTCATAAAAGTAAAGGTCTGGAGTTTGACAATGTCATCATGCCTTTCTGTGATTGGGCGTTAGAGAAGACTGATACGATTTGGTGTACGCCTCAGGTTGCACCATTCAACGAACTTCCTTTGGTGCCTGTCGATTTTTCTGCAAAGAAAATGGTTGGTAGTATTTATGAGAAAGATTACTATCAGGAACATTTGCAGAATATGGTTGATAATTTGAATTTGCTATATGTAGGATTCACGCGAGCTGGTAAAAATCTGTTTGTATATGGTAAGCGAGGTGCTGCTACGCAGAGAAGTTTTATCATCGAAGATAGTCTGGAAGCAGTTTACAATACATTGAATGCCCAGAATGCTTCTGGCCAGTATGAGGAACAGACTCTCGAATTTCAAGGAAATGGAACTGACAAGAAAGCCGATGATGTTTACTTCGAATATGGAGAGATAGATGCTTCTTCTAAAGAGGAGGAGTTTGCCGAAAATAAGAATGTTTTTATGCAAAAATCTGCAGACTTGCCTATTCGGATAAAAGTGAAGTCTGATTTATATTCCTTTAAACCAAGCCTGCAGAGTGAATTCTTTATGCATGGTGATGAGTCCGAGGAACAGCAGAAGTTCTATATCAAAATCGGAACGGTTCTTCATGAATTGTTTTCAAAGATAAAGACAAAGGATGATGTTGAGTCGGTGTTGAAGCAACTTGAACTTGATGGTGTGCTTTATGATGAAAATATTTCGAAGGAAAAAATCGAAAAAATGTTGCGTGCTCGACTGAATAGTCCGCTTGTCAGTGAGTGGTTCTCTGATAAATGGAAAGTACTGAACGAAACCAGTATCCTCTATTTGGATAAGGATGGAAAGGTTGGCCAGGATCGTCCGGACCGTGTTCTTGTAGGAGAAAACGAGATTATCGTGATTGACTTCAAGTTCGGTAAACCTCATGCAGAATATCATGATCAGGTAAGGCAATATATGTCTCAACTCAAGGGTATGGGATATTCCTGCGTCAAGGGCTATCTGTGGTACGTTTATCCTAATAAGGTGGAGAATGTTGTTCTTGAAGATTAATTTGTTTAATAATTTTGTTTGAAATTTACAATGAAATCATTTCTAAAATACGTTGCTGAAGATATCATTAGAGATTATGGTACTGACTTAAGTCGCATCATGGTCGTTTTCCCAAATAAACGTGCCAGCCTTTTCTTAAATGAAGAGCTGATGAAAATCGTACAGAAACCATTCTGGAGCCCTAATTACATGACAATTAGTGATATGTTTCTCCAGAATACTTCTTTACAACTGGCAGACCCGATCAAACTAATCTGTGATTTGCACAAGTCGTTTGTGAAATGCACAGGGGTTGATGAAACGCTCGATCATTTTTATGGTTGGGGGCAACTTCTGTTGGCTGATTTTGATGACCTGGATAAAAATCTTGGTGATGCAAGGAAGATTTTTATCAATATTGCTGATCTTCATGAATTGGATGATGACAGTTATCTTGATGAAGATAAGAGAAGAATTCTGAAGAAATTCTTTGGTAATTTCAAGGATACTCAGAACACAGAATTAAAACGCCGTTTCATGGCTTTGTGGAATCATTTGTATGATATTTATACGGATTTCAATCAACGATTGGCAAGTCAGGGACTTGCCTATGAAGGCGCTTTATACCGCCATGTGATTGAGGCTGACACTTTGAACCTGCATTATGATACCTACTTGTTTGTGGGATTCAACATGATGCAGCAAGTAGAAATTTCTCTTTACAGGCGTATCAAGCAGGATGCTTCTTGTCATTTTTACTGGGATTATGACAAATATTATGTTGGTCAGAATAAAAATGAAGCGGGTGTCTATATCAATCAATATCTGAAACTTTTCGGCAACAAGTTGTCTGAACCTTCGCTTCAAAACGGTATCTATAATAATCTGAACTCCAAAAAGAAGATTACGTATATCAATGCTGCAACTGAGAATATTCAGGCAAGATACGTAAATGATTGGTTGATGGAAAAGGTGGAGGATGAACAAGGAAATCTGGTTCCACGCTATCAGACTGGCCGCAAAACTGCTATCGTGTTAGCTGATGAAAACTTGCTTTCTACCGTGATTCATTCCTTGCCTACAGAAATTGACAGTCATGTGAATATTACCTTAGGCTATCCGCTTAAGCAGACTCCTTTTTTCAGTCTGATCATGCAATTAATCAATCTTCAGACGGTAGGAAGTGTCAAGGGTTCTACCGCTTTTCGTCTGCATTATGTGGTCAAGGCATTACGCCATCCTTATGCTAAGTATATCAGCTCAAATTATCAGGATCTTCTCCATAAAATAGAAGAACAGAAACTTTACTTTCTTGACAGGGATGTACTGTGTGCAGAGGAAGATGAAGGTATGAATATGATGTTCGCCGATTTGGAAGCCTCTGAAAATAGATGCCTGGCTTTGGTCGGTTATCTGGTTAACATTCTCAGACTTATAGGTTCTCATGCAAATGATGGGGAAGATTCCTTGTTTCAAGAATCTCTCTTCAGAACTTATACCTTAATTAATAGATTGAAATGTTTGATTGAATCTGGCGATTTGGATATCGACATAATGACCCTGCAACGTCTTATTCAGCAACTTTTCCAAAACACAAATGTGCCTTTTCATGGAGAACCGGTCATCGGAGTTCAAATTATGGGTGTATTGGAAACCAGAAATTTGGACTTCGACCATATTCTCGTGTTGTCATGTAACGAAGGTAATTTGCCGAAAGGTGTCAATGATTCTTCGTTTATTCCCTACTCCATCCGTAAGGCTCATGGTCTGACTACTATTGATAATAAAGTGGCTATTTTTGCCTATTATTTTTACCGACTTATTCAAAGAGCACAGGATGTAACTCTTTGCTACAACAGTTCTACAGATGAAGGACATACCGGTGAAATGAGCCGTTTCATGCTCCAACTCTTGGTGGAAAGTAAACACGTGATAAGTCGCAAAACGATAGTCTCTGGTCAAAATGTTGAAACTCATAAAGCGGAAGTTATAGTTAAAACACCTCAGATGATGGAAATCTTAGATAAGCCTCGTCTGATAACTCCTACTTTCCTCAATACTTACCTGAGATGCGCTAAGAGCTTCTATTATAAATATATTTTAAGTATTCGAGAGCCGGAAGAACTGGAGGATGAAATGGACAATAGAATGTTTGGAAATATTTTCCATAGAGCAGCTCAGTTGTTTTATTTGAAATTCGCAAGTAGTTCTGATATTAAGATTGGAACTGATGGGGAAAAATCCCTGATCAGACCTATCGTTATTAACAAGGGAGATATTCAGAATGCGATAAAAGATGAGAGCTTGCTTTACAGACTGGTCGATCAGGCTTTTAAGGAAGAACTGTTCAAAATCAAGGATCAGAAAAAATCTCCTCAATATAATGGTTTGCAGCTGATCAATCGTGAAGTAATTACCAATTATTTGAAACAATTGCTGTATATTGATATAAAACTGGCTCCTTTTACTATCAAAGGTTTGGAGATAAAGGTAGAAAAAACTTTTGAATTCTCTACTCCTTCTGGTACAAAGAATTTGAGATTGGGCGGATTCATAGACAGACTTGATGAAGTTTCGGCTTCTGAAAGTTCTGATCATAGTATTCTTGGTGAACGTATCAGGGTGATAGATTATAAAACGGGACGTATTCCTTCTTCTTTACCTAAAGTTGTGGAGAGTCTGTTTGATCCAAATGAACTTGACAAACATACAGATTATTATCTGCAGGCTATGTTGTATTCATATATTGTCAAGCAGAGCAAGAAACTCAATCCTGCCAATGAGTCAGTAAGCCCTGGCCTCTTGTTTATTCAGCAATCTGGAGCAAGCGGTTATGAGCCAACATTGAAGTTTGGAAAAGAATACATTTCAGACGTTTCGCCTTATAAGGATAAATTCTTCGCAGGTTTAAATCATCTGATTTCAGATATATTTGATCCGAATTCGCAATTTGCTCCTACAGAGAAAAAAGACCGCTGTGAATTATGTCCTTATAAGACTCTTTGTAAATAATGTAATTGATAATCTCTGACAAGTAAATGCTTAATTTCTCTTAAAACTTGCTTGTCAGAGTACCCTTTTCTTCCTATGGATACGTATTAATTTAAACTCAATTTTAAAAATAATGTTAGATATTGCATATTATGTTATATTTTATGCAAGAATATTAACTATTTTGTCTATCTTTGCAGTGTAAATAATAAACAGACAGAAAAATATGAAAAAAGCATTAGTAATTCTTCAGTTACTCATGGTAGTACTGTTTGCGCAAGCTCAGATGATGAATCCGGTAAAATTTACCAGTTCATTGAAAACAAATGGTACGCCTGAGGCAGAGATTGTGTTTACTGGTAAGATTCAACCAGGTTGGCACGTTTATTCAACAGGCTTAGGTGGTGATGGACCTATTTCAGCATCCTTCAATGTCAATAAGATGGATGGTGCTGAAGCTGTAGGAAAGTTGCAGCCACGAGGCAATGAAATTTCCAAGTTTGATAATCTTTTTGGTATGAAATTGCGCTACTTTGAGGGAAGCGTTACTTTCGTTCAGAAAATTAAATTCACAAAGCCTGATTACCATATTGACGTATATGTAGAATATGGCGCATGCAACGATCAGAACTGTATGCCTCCAAGTGAAGCAACCTTCAAGGGAAGTGGTAAGTCTCCTGCTGTAGATAGCAAAGCTGCCAAGGAGGAAAAGGCACAGAAAGAGGCTCAATTAGATCCAGCTGCGCTGGCTAAGGCAAAGGCTGATTCTCTGGCTAAGTTGAATGCAAATGCTGTAGATAGCACTCAGGCTTTGGATTCTGCTGCTCTTTCCTCTACCCTTCAGACTATGGATGCTAAGGAACTCTGGAAACCGGTAGTGAAAGAACTTCAGGCTTTTGGAGGCAATAATGATATCGCAAATCATTCACTTTTCTATATTTTCATCATGGGGTTAGTAGGTGGATTGCTGGCACTTGTTATGCCTTGTATCTGGCCTATTATTCCTATGACGGTAAGTTTCTTCCTGAAAAGAGCAAAGAATGACAAGAAGAAAGGTATTCGTGATGCGGTTACTTATGGTTTGTCTATTGTTGTCATTTATCTCGCTCTTGGCTTGATTATTACAGCCATCTTTGGTCCAAGTAAACTCAATGAGTTGTCAACAAGTGCTGTGTTCAATATTATATTGTTCCTGATGCTGGCAGTCTTTGCTTTCTCTTTCTTCGGTTGGTTTGAAATTAAGTTGCCAGACCGTTGGGGAAATGCTGTTGACAACAAGGCTTCCAATACTACAGGTCTGATTTCTATCTTCCTGATGGCATTTACACTTGTATTGGTATCATTCTCTTGTACTGCTCCTATTATCGGTTTGCTTTTGGTTCAGACTGTAACATCAGGTGATTGGTTGGCTCCAACCATCGGTATGTTCGGTTTTGCCATTGCTCTTGCTTTGCCATTTACCTTGTTTGCATTGTTCCCATCATGGTTGAAGTCTGCTCCAAAGTCAGGTTCTTGGATGGAGACTATCAAGGTTGTGCTTGGTTTCGTAGAGTTGGCATTCTCTTTGAAGTTCCTCTCTGTAGCCGATCTCGCTTATGGTTGGCATATTCTTGACCGTGAGGTGTTCTTGTGCTTGTGGATTGTTATTTTTGCAGCATTAGGATTGTATCTTATCGGTAAACTAAAGTTCCAGGTAGATGCTATCGGTGGCGATATCAATAAGCCAATGCCTGTTCCTTGCATCATGCTCGGTCTTTGCTCTCTTGCATTTGCCATCTATATGATTCCTGGTCTCTGGGGTGCTCCATGTAAGGCAGTAAGTGCTTTTGCTCCACCTGTCAACACACAGGATTTCAATCTCAATACAAAGACTGTAGAGCCTGCATATAAGGATTATGAATTAGGTATGGCTGCTGCTAAGGCGTCTGGAAAACCTGTTTTGATCGACTTTACCGGATTTGGTTGTGTTAACTGCCGTAAGATGGAGGCTGCTGTTTGGACTGATCCTTCTGTGGCAGATAAGTTGACCAAGGATTATGTTCTGATTTCTCTTTATGTGGATGATAAGACTCCTCTTCCAGAACCGATGGAAGTTACTTTCAACGGAGAGAAGAGGACTTTAAGAACTGTTGGAGATAAATGGAGTTACTTGCAGGCAAGTAAGTTTGGAGCCAATGCGCAGCCTTTCTATGTGGCAGTAGATGATGAGGGTAATCCTCTTACCGCTTCTTTCAGCTATAAGGAAGATGTTCCTGCATATTTGGATTTCTTGAACAGAGGTCTTGAAAATTTCAGAAAATAAGAGTAATCAAAATTTTCTAAAATAAATTTAAGTTAAAACCGGAGACTTTTTGGCATGAAAAGCCAAGGTCTCCGGTTTTTTATATTTAGTGGCACACTATTTGTTGTTTATATGACAAGAAATTTAAATTATATAAGAATGAAAACAAAGGAATTACCAGTATTATTGCTGACAGGTTATCTTGGCAGCGGTAAAACCACATTGCTCAATAGAATATTGGGAAATAAAAAGGGTATTAAATTCGCTGTTATCGTAAATGATATTGGCGAAGTAAATATTGATGCAGCCTTGATTGAAAAAGGTGGTGTTGTAGGTCAGAAAGATGATTCTCTTGTTGCACTTCAGAATGGTTGTATCTGCTGTACTTTGAAAATGGACTTGGTTGAGCAGCTGAAAGAGATTGCTGATATGAAGAAATTCGACTATATCGTAATCGAGGCCAGTGGAATCTGCGAACCTGCTCCTATTGCACAGACCATTTGTTCTATTCCTTCTTTAGGTCCAGAATATATCAAGAATGGTGTGCTCCGTCTCGATAGTATCGTTACGGTAGTGGATGCTCTCCGTATGAAAGATGAATTTGCTAATGGCGATGACTTGATGAAGGATAATATCGATGAGGAGGATTTGGCTTCATTGGTTATTCAGCAAATCGAGTTCTGTAATATTATCCTTTTGAATAAGGCTGCTGAGGTTGAACCAAAGGAGTTGGAGAAACTGAAACAGATTATTCGTGCTATCCAACCTAAGGCTGAAATCTTTGAATGCAATTATGGTGATGTAGATTTGGATAAAATCGTCAATACTAAAAAGTTTGATTGGAATACTGTTGCTACTTCTGCTGGTTGGATACAGGAAATCGAAGCTGAGCGTAATGGGAAGGAAGAAGATGAACATCATCATGATGAAGATGATCATGAACATCATGATGAAGAAGATCACGACGAGCATGAGCATCATCACCACCATCATGAAGACGAGCATGAACATCACCATGGTCACGAGCATCACCACCATCATGATCACGACCATGAGGAAGGTGAAGCTGAAGAGTATGGCATTGGAACATTCGTTTATTACAGCCGTAAGCCATTCGACTTGAGTTTGTTTGATGAGTTTGTCGCCAGAAAATGGCCTCGCGATGTTGTAAGAGCTAAAGGTATTTGCTATTTTGCTGACGAAAAAGATATGTGTTATGTCTTTGAACAGGCTGGTAAGCAGAAAACTGTTAAGCAGGCTGGACAATGGTTGGCTACAATGCCTAAGGATCAGTTGGAAGAGCTTCTTCAGCGAGAAGAACAACTTCGAAAGGAATGGGATCCTGAGGTTGGCGACCGTATGATTAAGATTGTCTTTATTGGTCAGCATTTACAGAAAGATGCTATTTGTGCAGAATTGGACAAGTGTCTGTGGGATTAGATTAGTCTGTTGGAAATCATTTTATAATAAAGATAAAGGGTGAATCAAAAGTCTTTGACTCTTGACTCACCCTTGTTGTTTATATATTCAACTTTTTTTTATATTGCCCAAATTGTGGTTCTCGGTTTGGGCACTCGTTGCCCGCCTCGTGATCCCTCGTTGCCTGTCTCTTGTTCACCAGCTCCCCATCACGTGTTCCCCGAGGGACCGCTTGATGAGCATTGTAGGAACGCGTTTTTTGACGAGAATGCTCTGTCGTTATTTTGCATGAAAGATTCAAAGGAGGAAAAAACCTGCACAAAACTTTGGTAATTTGATAAAAACTCGTAACTTTGCAGAAGTTAAGCTGCACTCGACAATTTGAAAACTAACTTTCATTGCGCTCGTTTGTATTATCTTTGTCTGTAAATTGCAAAAATATCATATGGAATATCTGACGCTGACAAATAGCACCGAAATCATTAGGATTGCTTCCGAGGACATTGTTTTCATCAAAGGTGATGGAAACTACTCCGACATATACCTATCCAATGGCAAAGCGGAGAACGTTACTTACCAACTGCATGGTCTGATGGCCAAATTAGAAAAGTTCACTTATTGTCCCTTCCATCGAGTTGGCAAGAGCCTCATCGTCAACAAAGACTATATCTTCAAAGTAAATCCAGGACTTCAAAAGCTCATTTTGGCAAGCAGCAACCTATACGATGACATCCATATCAAGGCATCAAAAGAGGCCCTCAAGGAACTGAAAGACAAATTAGAAAAGGAAGGAGGCGAAGCATGAGAAAGAAATTTCCAACAAAGAAAGGCATTATCTTCGTGGATGATGACTCCAACGTGATAGTAGAAAGACCTGCATCCATACAGCGGCCACACAAATGGAGAGACATTATCATAGGTGTGCTCGTTTCCATCACCCTTTGCATCATGGTCTTGGGCGGATGGCGACTCTATAATTACTATTATAATATAGGTGTACCTATCTCGGTAACGCCCGAAGAGAACATTCAGAAACTGGCTGCCCGTCACAAAGGCGGCAAGCCTACCATCACGTTATCTTCCGATTCCATCCTGGGCGTAGCGCTCAACATGTATCGCCTGGAAAATCTGCAAGCCGAAATTTCCCTGGTAGAACCTGATACCACCGACACGAGTGTATGGTTGTACAGCCGAAGTGCCGACCACACCAGCACCAACGAATATCTGGGCAGTCTGGTGATGAACGGCAAGGAACTGGCATCGGATGTTTCCCGCCTGGGCTATTGTGCGATGGCGAATGGCAACATCGTGCTGGGAATTTCGATAAGCGACAAGGTGAAGGATTATGTAGAGGAACGGGGCGGCAGTTTCTTCCGCCAGTTCATCCTGGTATCTGACGGAGTATTGCCAGTCAAGTTCCATCTTCACGGCAAGGTGGAGCGCCGTGCCCTGGCAAGAACTTCCGACGACCACCTATATTATATAGAGACCCGTCATCCCGAAACCCTCTGGGATTTCGCCGATGCCCTGCGCGAATACGGTTTCGCCGATGCTATCTACATCACCGGTGGCAAGTGCCACAGTTTCTATCGCACCCCCGACGGCAAACCGCATAATATAGGCGATGATACCCAGCATCCTTATAAGAAATATCAGGAAATCGTGCCTTGGATTATATTCAAGGCACGATAGAGTGCAGGATGATAGAATTTATTTGTATTTTGCATAAATCAATACCGGTCTTCTCCTAGAAGATTCCTTGTATATCTGCATCACTTTCTCCACGCAGCTCCTTGATACAGTAAAGCAGCCACGGCTCTCTGTTCCCAGCGGAATATACTCCTTCTCACCGGAGAATCTTGTCACCTTGCCAGCAGAATGGATCAGGATGCCACGGGCTTCTGCCAGATAATTGCTCCTGTCGAGCCCTCGAAGGCGAACGCAGTTCTTGAACTTCATTCCACCTTTTCCTATCATGACATATCTTCCAAGACTCGTGCATCCGCTTCCAGGGTTATTGCTGAACTTTGGTTGGGCAGCCGTATTTCCCTTACCACTTCCATGCATGCAATAGCTGCTCATCACCCTTTTGCCACGCTGCAAGTCATAGATAAAGAATCTTTTTTTGCCAGATGGTTTGGAGAAATCCACCAGGATATAGTAATCCGTACTGTATCCTCGTCTGTCGCAATAATCTCTTACTTGCGTCAGGTTCTCACAATCCACCTGTTGATACCACTCTTTAGCATCCACCGTATTCTTAAAAAACGGTTTTGTGAACCTATTATAAATAGGTGGAACGAAAAGAACACCGATGACAAGCAGAACCAGTATTCCCAATATAATCAATAACTTCTTCATAATAATGCAAAAGTAGAAAAAAATAAGCAAGTAATGATGCTATCCATACGTGGATTGTATCAAATACTCGCTTATGTGTATGAAATCATCAATGCCTATAGCATCAAATCCTTGATGGTTGTACCATTCATGAATCTGCTTAAATCTACCCTTTCTCCAATACCATGCAAATGTCCGGTTTCGGAATCAAGTTCTTTAGGATTATTCATAAAAAAGAGAGAAAAAATTTGGTTATTCAAAATAAAATGAATAACTTTGTAAAAGTAAAAAGCCAACAGCATCCGATAGGTTGTTCTTGGTCATGGTCTATGTAGCCATGCATGAAAAAACTACATGCAAGTTTTTGCGAGAACCAAAACAGCAAACTTGATTTCCATATTAGATGATTTGTTCTTCTTTCTGGAAGAGCATTACAATTTCTAGATTATTTTTTATTAATAATAGTTTTAAAATGAAGAAGATATTTTTCATTTCAATAGTAGCGGTCAGCATCCTAACGAGTTGTCGTCAATGGTATTCGCTACAAAACTTCCTTGGTATTGGACATTACGAAATAGTCTCCAACGCTGAGAATTGGTTAGATAACAACAGGTACGACTCTATCAGCCAAAAATGGATTGGACCTGATTCAGCAAGAATAAACTATATAGATGCAGAAGCAAACAAAATAGAGATGAATAAAAAAGACTATAAAAATAAGAAAAATGAAAACAAATAATCAAATAATTCTTAAAAAGAAAAAAGGTTAGTGGTGGAATATAGCTGCCAACAAGCCCTTTAGTGGTCTTGCCTCAGTAAATGGACAGACTTTTCTATATACCAAAGACGGAAGAAAGATTCCATAGTCAAAGCCTGCCCCAAACATCCATAATTTTATAAAAAACTTATGGATGCGAGAGAATCCAGAAAATAAAGGATTCACAAATGGCAAGTACTACTATTACCAAACCACTAACGGAAATTGGGATATAGGCCCTGGTATAGATAAAGCCAAACAAACAGATGCATTCAATAAACGAGCTGTACGAGGTTTTACCCCAACAGAGATGAATGCAGAAGTTATGCAGCGAGCAAAAAATACATTTGCTCAAGTAGATAAAGCCTTAAAGACCGTGACGCAGTTTCCTGATACTGTCAGTCCACAGATAAAAGAAGGATTAGCAGATATAAGATATCAAACAGGTCCGTTGGTTAGCAATTATCCAAAGCTTTTAAAAGCTGTTGCAACTGGGAATGTCAAAGATATGGCTAAAGAATCCAAAGTTTACTTTTGGGACAACAAAAAGAAAGCCATGTCTTTTGACAAAAAAAGATTTGATACCCGAATGAAAGAAAACTTCCATTATCGAAATGGAGGTCATCTCTCTAGAAAGGTATTGCGACAGCTGTCCGAAGACTTTAGACCAACAAATCGTTTGGTATAATAAGATAAGTGCCCTTCGTTAGCAGTAACATTCTAACGAAGGGCGTTTTCCTTACGTAATGAAAAAAATAACTTGGTACATTTTTATTATTTGTTATAGCATCAAATCCTTGATGGTTGTACCATTCATGAATCTGCTTAAATCTACCCTTTCTCCAATACCATGCAAATGTCCGGTTTCGGAATACTGCCAGATATTGCACTTTCTTCTGCCGTCAATAGAGGGTTGTCTGGAGTTATAATTGGCGATGAAGAGATAATAACGATTGAACTTCGCCCCCATCTCCTTATTATAGAAGCTCTCGTTGCTATAGATGATAGGATACTTGCCATAGTGTTTCTTCACTAAATCAGCAAACACCTGTATGCTATCCTGCAGCTGTCGTCCCTTCCATCTTCCCTGGATGCCTTTCTCCTCCACATCCAATACTGGAATCAAGTCCTGCTCACTTTTCTTCACCATCTTTTGGAAATCCCGGAACTGAGCTGTTGCAGAAGAGCCGGCAGACATCAGATGATAAGATCCTACCTTCAACCCATATTTACGAGCCAGTCTGATATTTCGGCGATAATGTCGATCCACATATCCTTTACCATGTGTAGCTCTGATATAAACGAACTTGATTCGCTTATTCTTCGCAATTTCCTTCCACTTGATAACTCCATTGTGTTTCGACACATCAATGCCGTCATACCCGCCACGAGTATAAGGTTGTCCTTTCAATCTATCAACGAACACATCAGAATAAGATGAAGCGATGCCCACCCATCGCTTCACCTTATATGGTGACACCACATACATGATTCCCAGACCAATACCAGCCAAAACGACCAGGCTGCCTAAGGAAACCAAAGTATATTTTAATCCTTTCTTCATTATATTTTATTTTTAGTTGTTTTCAGGGGGACAAAGATAGTGAATTTATCCGAAACAGCATAGAAAGTAAGGGGATAATTGTATGAAATGGGGGGCTGGAAGTACCAAATGACAAAACGGCTACCTGACATTACTCATCAAGTATCCGTTTTAAAGATTCTATCATTTCCTGAATTGCCTTTTTCAAAGGCTGCAACTCATTTTCTATAATCCACCAAATCTGATCGGCATCAATCTCAAAATAATGATGAGCTATGATATCACGTAACCCTTTCACATTTTTCCAATCAATTTCAGGATGAGTTGTAAGAAGTTCTCCTTTAGTAACCTTATCAAGTCCCTTTAAACTTTCTCCTATAGCAATAAATTGCATACATATGGAATCAAGAATTGCCACACCAGTAGAAGACATAAGAAAATCATCGCCACAATGATAAGGTTGTGAACGCTCTTCTATATGCTCAATAGAAATATGTACTCTATTAAGTATATCCAATGCTACATATTTATCGTATTGCATAGATGCCATCCCGTTCAATTCTTGATTTAAAGAAAGGATTCATGTTTTTGTGAATACGCACTACATCGACTGAGCACTTGAACAAGCCCTCTAAAAATTCTTTCAAGTCGGCCAATAAAAATGGATTAGGAGTTTCTGTTTCTACACAAATATCCAAATCGCTTTGCTCTGTTTGCTCATTTCGTGATACGGAACCAAAAATGCGCAAGGTCTTGATTCCAAAATCTTTAGTAATCTTGGAACTATTTTGCCTAATTATTGCGATATAATCTTGAACTGTTCTCATAACACCTATCTTTAAACAGTGCAAATATAAGAAATTATCTGGTATCTTCCAAACTTTTTGCAATGTTTTTGCAATTCATCCCACAAAATATCATTTTAAAACTTTGATACATTCAAATATTAATCGCAATTTTGCAACATATTAGAGTGACCAAAAATAAGGAGGATTACAATATGACTAAAATAATGTCAAACTCAAAAGAACCTGCAGTTACTACTTACAAGTTTTCATTATCTGTTCTGCAATCTTTCTAAATGTTTGTCCTGCCATACCTCCTCCGGAAACCGGAATCTCCGGTCTTTTATAGCTGATGAATACCGTGTATTTCGGTTTCTCTACGGGGAAGTAACCACAGAAGTCAGCATAGATGCCATCATCCGTATGGATACTTCCAGAGGTACCAGCCACATTGAACATTTTTGATTCTGCCTTCTTGCCCAAGCCGTTTGTGATGAAGAATCTAAGTGCCTTCTGCATTGATTCAATGTTCTTCTTTTTGGCTATCATAGATTCAACCACGATGGCGGAACTTTCCTGCATTTTTGGACTTACCATTTTTCCACCATTGGCAATGGCATTGAAGAAGCTCACCATGCTGGTTGGCTTTATATGGTGGAAACCCAAAGCATACAAGGGCCAGGAACCTTTGAAAGTAGAATCCTTCTCTAATCCCATTTGCTCCAGCTTTTGCAAGAAGACATCTTTATCTTGATAAGCCATATCTACAGCCTTGTCAATGGCAATACTGGAATTGTATGCTAATCCTTGCAGAAGAGTCAATTCCCCATATCCACCCTTTCTCCAATTATGGTCATAGATGGTATCCTGCCCAACAACATCAATACCGGCATAAGTATCAAACATATCGTCCAGCGATACATTTCCTGTTTCAAGAGCAGCAAGAAGAGATGCACTTCTGAAAAGAAATGTTTCGCGAGCCTTGGAAAATAAGGTGGTATCTGAAACAAGTTTCCCACTATTCTCCTTCAACCCTACTATCGCCCTGAGATTACCAGTCGATGTCTCCACCACAATTGCCATACCTTCCGTAGCGCCATTCTCTCCCATTCCCTGTTTGAGCAAACTGTCAACAGAGTTCTGTAACTGAAGATTGACTGTACTTACAGGAACCTGTTTATTAGAACAAGCTGCAAATCCCATCACGATAAGCAACACGAATGCTGCAAAAAATACTTTCTTCATCATATCACCTTTATATTATTGTCACTACTATTTCCTTTATTTGTTACAACTTCAGATGTCCTGGTCATATTATTAAGGGAAACCTATGTTCTCTTATTAAGACTTTTCTGAACGTTTTTAAAAGAAAGCATCCAATACTTTCTCAAACACATCATTAGGACTCACTTTATTGAAGAGACGCATAGAAGTTTTGAGTTTCAGCACGTCAATTCCGCTTCCCATGATATATTTGATGTCCTTATCCTTGTGGAACAAGAGCGCCTTGCAGCATTCACGGAGTCTATCACCCAGAATTTCATGTTCAACAAAGGCTCTGGCTTCACCCTCGCCATCCAAGCCATAGTATTTTGAATTGTAACTATGTCCGAGTCCCTTCTGTTGCGGGAAGATATACCATATCCAATGGCTTTGCTTTCGGTCTGTCTTCAGTTCTCTCAAAGCCTGGGCATAAGCAAACTTCTGAGCATCCAGGAAACGTAAGAGATCATAGTGTGGCTGCTGAACCTTAGGGCATCCGATAAGAACATCCTGACGAGTTCTCTATGACTTCACCATAGCTTTTACTAAATTGGCAAACAATTTAAAATAATTCATTCTTGTTCAAACGTTTTATTAAATTCTACAACAGTTTCGTTTATAAATGAAATAGGTAGCAATAAGCTTCTTCATTGCCTACAACATCAAATCCTTGATGGTTGTACCATTCATGAAATTGAAAAGCAGAACTGAAATCTTGGTACCGTTTGCAGCGATACAAGCGGTACCGATTGCAGTGATAGCATGGTACCGATTACAACGCTATGCGTGGTACCGATACAGTGCTATCGTCATTGTACCTTTAATCTATGTTCCACGTTAGGCTGGGGTCACCTTCAAATGCTTCGCCAATCGTTTGGTCATCATAGCCATTGTATTCTCCGTACTTGCTATATCGGCCATCATCGTCATAATACCCACAACTGTAATATTCATAATAACTAGGTTCTTTTTGGGGTATATAGTCGCTTAGTATATCTTTGAGCTGCCCTGCATCTACTACATGTTCGTCATCATTCGAATCTTCATAAGTATATTTAATTTCAGGTTTCTCATCAAGTGTACATTCTTGGATGAACTCACCATTTGAATTTATAATACCCCATTTGGCATTACGAATTTTTCGCTGCCAACCTTCTAATTCTCCACCTAAGCTAACAATGGCTTGGTCCCTAATAAAGGAGGATATGGAAGTATATTTGACAGGAAGTATTTCTTTGCCATTTTTATCTAATAACCCATAAAGCGTGTTGTCCTTATTTGCAACTTTTATCAATCCATTTTCTAGTAATATAATGGAATCATAAATCCCATGAGGAACTAGTATACCTTCATTAGAAACAACTCCTCGGTTACCATCATATTCCCCCTTAGAGTTGGAATTCCAATCATCATCGGATGAAATATATTTCCCATTTTCCGTATAAACCATTCTACCGTATACATCTATTTCCCAAGCATGTTTGATAGTGAGATTATCGAAAAACTTAACGCTTTTATCTTCTAAATTGGCAATTCCACGTATATGACCTTTAGTTACACGCGCATATTGGGTGTTGAATAATTTAATATAATCATAGTCATTGGACAATATACTATTACCATTTATATCTATAACTCCTATACCCTTTAGTTTTATTTTATTATTTTCGAACTCTATGGTTCTACATGTTATAGCGTATTTTCCAATAAATTTTCCTACGCAAGGCAATGATACGTCATTAAGAATCTTACCTTCATAATTACATATTGCTGACCTATTTTTAACCGTATAATTCAGATCATATTGTTTAGCAAATTTATCCTCAGTCACCGTATATGGCTTGTCTGTACCTTGCCAATCATTTGAAAAAATTAAATTCCATAAACCCCGAAGCCTATCCTTTCCCACAAAATCTATACTAGTAAATATTGTCGGTAAGATGCATTTACCATCTGATGCGAATAGTCCATAGCAATCTTTTTCTTTAACAAAAATAGTATTGTTTGATAAGAAAGATATATTATCATATTTTGCTTCCAACACTGTGGTACCATCTTCTTTAATTACTCCGAGAAAATCTCTATACCCTTTAAATTCTCTAACAATGCTTAACCCATTTAAGAAATTTGTTCCCCAATGATACTTCTTCGGCAAAATTATTTTACTATTGTTCTTATTGATTACTATGACATTATTCTGCCGGTCAATTATATGTGGCTTGTCGTCTCCCTTTATGTAGATGTTAGAAAAACCGTTATTGAACTTCAATTTATTTGCATATCTAGGAGGAATAATAATATTTCCATATATGTCTGCCATACCGTTTCCATAACGTCCCGTTATAAAGATTGTTGTATCATCTTTAATATCAATATTGTAATAGTACTTTTCAAAAACTTCATTACCAACAGAATTTACCAAATTATATGTTTTAAGTACATTGTCATAATCAATAAATTCCAATTTCTCAACCTTAAAATACCCGTTCCTAAGGTATACGATGTCATTGCATTCCCAGTTATCATAAATTATTTTACCCGCAAAATTTGCAATTCCAATATGAGATCCGTAATCGCCACGACTAAATGTTATTTTAAAATATGTGTCTTCTATTATTTCAATTTCTTTGAAATCGGTATTTATTTTGGAATTATCAAAAACTTCATGTCCTAGATAATCTATCAAGCGCTTCATCGAACAATAATTATTTGATTCTCCATCTACTATAATAAAACGGTTATCTAACTTTTCGCATAATGAATACCCTGATATCAACTGGTGTAATGTGGGAGATAAAAGGGAATATCCTTCGCCATCTTTATAGACACAAATGTATCCATTATCCCAAAAACTTATATCTTTATATTCGATTGGCAAAACTATTTCTCCCATGTTATCTATAAGACCATATTTCATATTAGGTATGTGCCAAAAATCATCGAACGAATATATGCAACCTTCGTCAGAATTACCAATGATCGCATAAGAATATTGAAATTTGTCTATGTACGTATATTGTGGTTCTACTAAAATGGAATTATCGATGTGAATTAATCCCCATTTTTCATTTTTCATGACTCGAAGCATTGATAGTCCACTAGAATATGCAAGCATATATTCTTTAGGAACTCTAACTTTCCTTCCTTTATCTATAAGCAGAATCTGTTGACCTACAAAATTATATTTTGCAGAATATTGTACAGTTTTGCAGGCATTATATGATTTTTCAAATACGTTACATTCAAGTTTATCGTCGTTGACTACAATATCATCAAAAATGATAGGAATAACCAATTCCTGGCGATTATCAAATGCTCCTTTTTTGTATTGACTATAACCAACGGAGCTAGTTACTATCCATAATATATTACCTTCATGAGATATGGGTTCTATTTCGTGATATTTATGTGGAATTAAAATGGTACCATGAGAATCAATTACTCCATAATTATGAGAATGCTGTGTACTTGACCCATTCTGCTTTGTTGATGCCAATGAAACAACAAACTTTTCTTCAATACAGGACGCGACATTAGCATATAATGGTTCTATGATAATATTTAACAGGAAGTCCATAATGCCCCACTGATTATTCTCTTGAAACTTTAAATAATTGGGACTTATTGCTTCTATTTCGTCATATTTACAAGGTATAACCTCTTTACAGTTTGAATCAATAATACCATACTTATCATTTTTTATGACGGAAGCATAGCCATAAACAAAGTTTAGTGCAAAATCGTATTGTTTCGGAATCTCAATATAATGATCATTAAAAAAAGACACAATCTCAAATTTACGATTGATATGTCCTATTATTCCATCCTTTACGATTTCGGCAATACCATCATCTGAAAAACTTCCACACGTTTGTGCAATATGAGAAGGTACTAATAATATGGAGCCGTTGACATCATGTGTTATAAGATTACCTTTTTCGTCAATAATTTGTTTTGATGCATACGGATTATTTCTGTTCAAAGAAACAGAGAAACGATTAATGTCTTTGTCAAATGTAATTAAAGAATACCATGGATAGATTAAATAGTTTCCGTCAATTCCCAATACGCCATACTTGAGATCAGGGTATGTCTCATGTTTACCCATACTTAATATGCCGACAATAAGCCACTTATCGTTATTTTCTGTGAAACGTATTTTTTTTATATTGGATTTAGTTAATTCTCCATTTTTTATAGTGACAATACCATATGAAATATCTTTTATATAGGATTCGTCCTTACTAAGAAGCATAGCATGATAATATTTATCTATATTATAGTTGTTTACAGGGTATTTTTCATCCATTGTAAATGCAAACACTTCGCCAACGACGTATAGCAGAAAGCCATATTTAAATGGTATTTTAATATTATCGAAATTGTCTATTACACCAAATACTAAATGATTGTTATCTTCTTGGTTAGGAATAGCTGCAACAAACAAATCTTTACAAGCGAAATTAATATAATCATACTTAGGAGATATGATTATATTTCCTTCAATATCTGCTATTCCCACTTTGTTATTTTCATCTATTATTTTCTCATAACCTTTTGCCAGGTATTCATGTCTATATTTAAGATAGTCTAAACGAATTGACTTTCTAGAAACACAAATTGGTACTTGAGACCATCCGTTTGTAAACTGTGGGAGAACAAATAAATTTCCCTCACAAGTGCATTCAATGGACAATCCATTTACTTTAAATAAAACCGATTCTTTATTCTGTCTGATATTGTCAATGCAATAAGGTATAGTTTCTAGTTCACAAAATTCTTTATCGTAGAATAAAGTACTATTCTTTGTTGCACCAATGTTTGCCTTAATGGCAAAAAACACTGAAGAAATATCATATACATCGTCACACTCTATAGTCTTTTTTATCAGACCATCTAAAGGATTAATGAAGCTATACTGTTGATTATCAGTCTTTGATACCAACAAGCCACATTTTAGCCTATTAAGATTATCGTACTTTACTGGTAGTACAAGATTGTTTTTTTCATTTAACAGCCCATAAAATTTGCCATCGGTTAAACTACTAATAATTTTATAGCCATCAGTGTAGATATTTTCTATACAATAACAAATTCGGCCTTCGGTATCTATCATTACAGTTTTTTCAGTACCCTCAAAAGTTGCATACCCATTGATATAACTATCAAAATGGGTATAACTACAGTCTAGTATAGTGTTAAAATTGGAATCAATAACCCCATATAGGCCATTTTTAATAACAACGCAAAGATTACCATCGAAATCCATACCCCAATCATATTCTTCAGGGAGATAAACTTCATTTTCATTATGCATTACACATATCTGCCCAGACATGTTAATGCTTCGTTCTTCTTGTTTTTCTACTCCATTTATATGTATGGTATATGATGCTTTTGCATATCCACAATCGAAATCACTTAACTTTTCATATATTGGTTTAATGATTTCTTTTCCACCTACCATTATAGCACCAAATAGATTATTTTTCTTTACAATAGCCACTCCATGCTTGTATTCGGAAATAACTTCGATTTTATCTTCATTGAACGTGCCTTTTTCAAAGGCATCCCAATCAAAATCATTAAGTGGCTGAACATTTTTTAAATCTGCCATAATATATTATTTACCAATGTTATACTCTTTGTTCAAACATATCTATAGAATATTCCATAGAAAAAATCTCTCCAGAACGCATCTTTGTCATATATATATCCAACGTCCTCCAAATTTTATATATTCTTAAAATCCGCAACACTATTAGCAACTACCCATGCCCATAGGGGTTAGCAACTTCCTATTTTATTGTACGTGGAGCAAATAATGAAATTCAGATGGTATCTTTGAGTAGAATAGAGCCTCATTATCTTTAGATAACGTTATTTTCTTTAGAACGGGGGTCCTTTTTAAATTGAAATCTTCGAATCCATGGAGAGAATTACACTTTCCTGTAACTACTACTTCTTCTAGCATTGGACATGAGTGGAAGAAATTTGAAATACAGTTAACACTACCCTTAAATTCTATTATCTTAAGAAAAAACTTGTGGCCGCAAACCCCGAAAGCATTACTATCAATTTTATCTACATGTCCCTTAAAGCATAGATACTCAAGCGATGAATCACTAAAAGCATCATACAAATAATCGATATCACCTGGAAATATCAAAGATTTAACATTGATAGAATTATTTAGAATGCTACCAGAAATTTTATGCAATGATGAGGGCAGCTGAATCTTGTAAAGATTATGACATCCTCCAAAAATACTACCACCCTGAAGAATTTCTACACCTTCCTTCAAGATAATTTCCTCAACAGTTTCGTTGTACCAGAATAAAGCCTCATGAATTTCTCTAATCGAACCTGCAATAACGACTTTTTTAACACCACTCCCAGAAAAAGCACTTTTGGCTATTTCAGTTGTACCCTCTGGGACTTCATAGAATGGTCCATATGGCACAGAAACTAACTTAGTACCTTCAAATATAGCTTTTGGAGGTATAACATTTCCTTGCTTATCCTTAAAATTAGCCACATCGTGTTTTGAAAATATTTTCTGATATTTTTCAATAACAGAATTGGGTATAATAATTTCTTCTAACTTATCACATGTAGAACTAAAACTACACTCTACTGATTCTAGCCCAGAATTTATAACAACACTAGTTAAACTGTCCTTACATGTGAGTATAGCTCTGAAATATACACGCTTTGTACCTGATGCAATTCGAACAGATGTAGCTTTAGGAGGGAACATCAGCAAACATTTTTCGTTGTTAATCATAGAATATACGACACCTGACTTATCAACAAAGCAATCATCTCTTTTACATAATATAGAATAGAGAGTTGTTGTGTCATCTTCTGTTATCCCTTGATGATAATAGTCATATCGACATATTTTATCAGGCATGAAAGCATCAACCAGATTAGTTTGGGATTTAGAGCCTAATTTATAACCATTTTCTAATAAAAACAGAACATAATCCGCATACTTAAAATAACTGTCTGATTTATAAAAATTAAAGTATTCATGTCCTTCTTGGAAACAACTTTCAATAAAGTTGGTTTCTGTATTAAAGGTCAGATGACTCCATTTTGAGCTTTTTTCTGCCATAAAAAACATACATATCCCATAGTTTTGCCAATCTTCCTGTGTCAATGGAGGAAAATCTTCCCAATTACGATTATACTTTAGAGCCATCGTCCTAAGCTGATCAATCTTACACTTATAAAGATCGCGGTAATGGACTCTTAATATAGCCGCATTATCAAAACTTGCATACAATTCACCTAAACAGGGTAATTGTTCTCTGTATAAAGGTCTATCATTGTGCAAATTATAGAAATAATAATATACAAACCTGTCTGACAAAGGCATTGAAGGAATTGCTCCTTGTGCAATATAATGTATTGCACAAGAACCATTATTAATCACAAGTTGACGTACAGCACAATTAAGTTCATCTAGTTTAATTAACAACGAATTCAGGGCATGAATAATATATGGTTCTTTACAACCTAGTTCGACTAGTTTTTCAAGAACCATTAATAATGCATTGTTTCGGCTTGTACTATTTGCATCAATATTATATCTTTCCCAATGCTCTATTTCCCGTAAAAGAAATTGCATCGGTTTAGTTTTTTCTGCTGGCAACACTCCGTAATTTTCGTACACAAAACATATGTATTCGTAGTTAACGTCGCGCCTCCATCTATAGTATTCAGGATTGTCACTCATACGAACTATCCTTTCTGAGTGTACGAGAAGCACTTCCTCCATTTCATGAGCTGGCATTGGCCCAAATTTAGTATTAGGCAGTGGAAATAAGGATGATGATACATAGATGTACATCAGCCTTTTAACATCAGGTTGATCTGAATGTTTTTTAAATAAGTTACGACAAGCATAATATTGTGACGGATTCTCCTTAACAGCAGGAATGCGTTTCTCTTCTTTTAAAACTTGCTCAATTTTTTCTAATTTGTCTTTGAAATATGCACTTCCCTCATTTTCTATATTACATAATTTCTTTAATTCTTGCAATTCATCTCGGTCACCATACCGTTTTAAGTAATAGTTGATTTTAGCATACGCTGCACTATCTTGAGATTGGCTTGGCATGCCATTATATTGACGAACAATTTCAAGCAACTCCTTTGCCTTCTGTTCAAAATCATCATTACCAGGACCTCTTCGAGTTCCTTTGCCAATGGATAGATGACTATCTATCACATTAAGCTTAAATTCATCAATTAAATTGATAAATTCTGGTTCGTTTGCATACCTTTTAAAGCTAGCATAAATTTTAGCATAGGCTTTTCTGTCAACATTAACTGATGGTACACCATCGTACTTAATTAACAAAGCCTTAATCTCAGCTGCTAGTTTTGGAATATCTGCTATTCTGGCCATATTTTTTAAGTAATCTTTAATTCCGCAACACTATTATAAATTAAACTTTTTAAGTACCTGAGCAACAAAAAAGTTGCCCAGGGGTTTGTCATATCGAAGAATTCACTTATCTTAGTGTTGCAAAAACAAACAAGAGAATCCTACGATAGACATGGCAAAAATACAAATTAAATCTGGGAAACCCACTCCTTTTGGAGGGATATTTTCGAACCATGGAGAAATTTAACTCCACATTGTTATAAAAGGTATTTATTTTATTAACTCTATAAACGCGCTTGGAATATACGCTGTCACAACTGTCACCAAGTCATCTACTACAACCCCAACTCTCTGCTGTCCTTGCCAGCGTGCAACTCTTCCTATCACTCCTTTGAACGCTCCTTCAGTAACCTTAACCAATTGTCCTTTTTCGAATTTTGGAACTTCAACTAATGAAACGATGGTATTTTCCGTATCGGCAGCACAGATGATTTTTAGACTATCCATCTGATAATTTGGAACTATCATAGTAATCTTCTCTATTCTGCGCCCAACGTGGACGTGACGATAGTAAAAACGAAGGAATGGGAGATTTACGTTGTCGTAAACGTAGGTTTTGATTTCTTTTTCAGTACCATAAGCGAAGAAAATATTTGGCAAACGTGATTCCGTAACAGTTTGACGTTTACCTTTTATTAGTTTCACTACACTTGTAGTAGGGTAAAAGGCTGTGATGCCCTTAGCAACCATATAATCGTATGCCGTTTTTTCTCTACCGTATGTACAGCGTAGTGCATACCAATGTGGAATTTCTTCCTTTTGGGTTTGTTTAGTCTTTGTTGTTAAAAGTGCATATCTGGTGGACACCCCTGTTTGTGAACTCTCAGCGAAAACAGTGCTTTGAGCTTCGGGGAGGGCGTTGGAGGTAAGTCCAGCGCAAGGAGGAAATTCACCATCTCCTAAGGTGTGTACATCTTCTGATGTCCATTCATCGGCTTTCATATCGGTGCTAACTTTTTTCTAGACAGAAATCCGTTAAATTGCGACAAAAGATTGTCTTCTCACCCAAAGCCCGCTATCGTATAGATAGGTCATGTTTGACTTCACTACACTCAGCACGGCGTAGGCTGCCGGTACGGTTATCATGAAAGAACTCGCCTTACAGTGACAACTGCAATCTGGCTATACAATCTAATTGCAAAGGTACGGAATTTTATTGAGAAAAGGCAAGAAATGGTAGAAAATATCAACGCCCCAATGAAAATTAAAGACTATTTAACCTTAATTCCACAACACTTTACTACTCACTTGTATGTTTGCATCTGGCCAACTGAAAGAGGGCAAGAAGTATGATGTTGATTTCAACCAACAGTTTATAGAGACTGAGCTGTATGATGCAAAGCCTACATACAAGAAGTTCTCTAGTTATCGCCCTGGCGTGAAGGAAAAGAACGTATCTTCGATGATAACTTATGGGTATGATACTGCGTATTGTCTCAAGTCGCATTGTGGGGTAAGGGGATGTCGTAGGCAGAAGGGATGTTTCAGCCTCAATTTATCTGACAATTCAGTAATGAGAGGACGTGTACACGCAAGAAGAAGGATGTTGAAGGGTTCCTAACCAAATATCATGACCGTACGATACATGAAGAATGGCATGACTGCCAGCCCACGCACTTGTGCCCTAAAGCCTTTCAGCTTAGAGTTGAAAGATTCTGTAGAAGCATTGGTAGATCTATTTTGAAATAATTGAGCACATTGTCTTTCCTCTCCATAATCGTGTCTCTTACCGAAATGAGTTCACGTATATGGCTTCTGCCAACATTCTTTCCCCATCTTTTCAAAACTAGTCCTGCTCTCTTTAGAAGTTACGACAGAAATCTATCAAATATAGCCAATTTTCTATCTTCCTTTTCCGTTTAGTTCTTCACCACCGTTCCCTTTCCGGCATTCAACGTAAAATTACCAAGGGATGTCTTGACTTTATAAATGCCATTCTTCGATGATACCAGCTTCGCCGACATTCCCATAAAGCTGACGCCGCCGTCCTTCTTCTCTATGGTGTACTTTCCGAAAGGAGTAGCTACGGTGATGTGGTGCTTGGTGTTTTCAACTACACCATACACTGTGCCGGATGGAGCCTGCTTTACCAGCTCGGCTACGCTTTTTACGGCATTTGCCACATCGGTGTTGTTACTCTTTGCAAAACTGGTTGTGGTGACAGCTACTACCATCATCAACGAAATCATAATCTTCTTCATACCTTATTATATATTAAAGGGTTATACTTCATGTTCCTCGTTCCACGAATCATTCTCTTCTATCGCTTCCCGATTACGAGCGCAAAAGTAAGATGGTTATTTCTATCCGCCAAATATCTAAACCTACCTTGTATGAAATGCCATTCTGTATGTACCAAATGACAAAGAGGAGGCGTCATAAGTCTAAATTATAGTAGGCGCATAACAGTTGACCGACACATGCACATCACCTGTTGTGCAAGCGCATATCAGCTGCTATGCAAGCGCACAACAGCTGTTGTGCGACCGGAGATACTAACTAACTCAAAAACATATACTATCTTTTCTAACAACTTATCATTAGTGTCCAATAAAAATTGGACACGTTAATTAATTAATCAAATAGTCCCTTAAAAAGGGGATAATCGAGTTCTTTGACATCGTTGAAAATGGTCTTATCAAATAGATCTCTTAGGTGGGTTTTGTCCGTCAATGAAATGCTTAGAATCTGCAAAACTTCATATGTCGAGCGTTTCAATTGCATATCATGGTGCACAATAGCCACGAGACAATAAGTGATAATGGCAACACTAATGGCCAAATAAGCATCAAAACTGATGAAAAATGCAGCTTTATAGCTATTTTTTCTTCATTTCCTATTCTAATTCGTTTTTTTTTGTTAATTTTGCAACGAAAATACAATAAAGTCATATCCGTAAAAATACAGAAGATGGACAAAAAACATTTCGATATAGATTTCAGGGCAGCCACGCTAAAAGATTTTGAGGAGTGTATGGATTTAATAAATCAGGCACGACAGCAGATGATAGAATCAGGACTACATCAATGGACTGGTGGCTATCCTTCTGAATCTGATATTTTGGCTGATATCAATAACGGAGTAGCGCAAGTACTTACTATTGATAAAAAGATTGCAGTTTATGGAGCTGTCATACTTAACGGGGAAGAAAAATATAATAGTATCCAGGGTACTTGGAAGACATATGGTAATTATTATGCCATTCATCGTTTGGCAACTTTACCCGAACTCCAAAGAGAAGGTTTTGCTCAGGTATTTATTAAAAAGGTAAAAGGACTTTGTGAAGTAGAATGCATTCCAAGTATCAAGGTAGATACCCATATCAAAAACCTGAAAATGGTGAAACTTCTATCATCGATGGGATTCTGCTATTGCGGAACTGTCGATTATGGTATCCGTGGCAAGCGAATTGCATTTGAATATGTTACGCTGAATGAAAAAGAAGAAAATATCTATTAAGAGATTTTAATGTCGTATTTCCAAAATATTGTTTCTTTTTTTGGCAATTAGAATTATTTGCAGTATCTTTGCATTAGATATGTTGTAGCTGGCTTTTGAAAGTTGATATTTCATTTAGCCCGCTTACTTCAATCTAAGTATGAAAGAAACAATTATGAAAGAAGAAAAAACGACTATGATGAAGCAACTTGTTGAACAACTCAACAATGCTTCTCAAGCATATTATAATGGTGAGGCTGAACTGATGTCCGACTATGAGTGGGATTCCAAGTTCGACCAGCTGAAATTGTTGGAAGATGAAACTGGAATAGTTTTACCAGATTCTCCAACAAATAAAGTTTCTGAGGATTCTATTTCCGGCAAGAAAGAACCTCATGAATTTCCTGCCTTATCACTTGCCAAAACCAAAAGTGTTGCTGACCTTGAAAAATGGGCCAGTAACAAACCGATTTGGATTTCATGGAAACTTGATGGACTTACGTTAGTTGCTACTTATGATGATGGGAAACTTACCAAAATCGTAACTCGTGGTGATGGGCATATAGGTACGAATATTACTCATCTTGCCCCTGCCATCAAGGGAGTATTGCCTAAGATTTCTGAAAAAGGGCATTTGGTAATCCGTGGAGAGGCTGTAATTTCCTATGAGGATTTCAATAATTTTCTTTTAGAGACAGAAAGTGATTATGCCAATCCGCGTAATCTTGCGTCTGGATCTCTGACGCTTAAGGATGTGGATGAAGTTAAACTCCGCCATATCCAGTGGATTCCTTTCACTTTAGTATATTCCGATCAGGAAATTCTATCATGGGGGCAAAGAATGGATTATTTAGAAAAGCTTGGCTTTCAGACGGTGGAACATCGATTCATAGAAAATCCTACCTCTGTGAATATTCAGGAGAAAATTGATGAGTTTACCCAGAAAGTTACCCATAAGAAGCAACCATTTCCGGTGGATGGACTGGTTATTACTTATGATGATACCCAGTATGCTTCTACTGGTTCTGTTACTGGTCATCATGCGACAAGAGCCGGTTATGCTTTCAAATGGCAGGATGAATATGCAGAGACGGTTTTGGATCATATAGAATGGTCATGTGCTGCCAGTACGATTTCTCCTGTTGCTGTTTTTCAACCAGTAGAGTTGGAAGGCACTACCGTTCAGCGTGCTTCGCTCTGTAATATCAGCGAATGTGAACGCTTGGGTATTGGAGATGCGGGTACGAAATTACAGGTAATCAAGGCCAATAAGATTATTCCTAAAGTCATCAAAATAACTGAAAAAGTTGGCGTTCTGAATATTCCTGATAAATGTCCTGTTTGTGGTGCTGAGGCTCATGTGGTTTTGAGTGAATCGGGGACTAAGAAATTACATTGCAGCAATGCTGACTGTACTGCTAAACAGTTGAAGAAGTTTGCCCGCTTTGTAAGCAAAGATGGAATCAATATAGACGGAATTTCAGAACAAACGGTTTCCACTTTTATCAATCATGGATGGATCAGGGATTATGCTGATTTCTATCACTTGAAAGATTTTGCCTACCAGATTACGAGTCTGGATGGATTTGGCAAGAGATCGGTCAGTAAGTTGTTGGAAAGTATCGAAAAAAGTCGAAATACTGACAGCAGGCATCTGCTGTATGCTCTGAGTATTCCTCTATGCGGGTTTGATGTTGCCAAACGTCTTTTAAGTAAATATACTTTTAAGGAATTGATGGAAACTGCTAAGACTTCGCTTTTTGATGATGTATTTGCAAGTATAGATGGTATTGGTCCTGAAAAAAGTGCCAGGTTCGTAAACTGGTTCAAAGATGATAAAAACTATCTTAAGGTTTCAAACCTACTGAAGGAACTTGATGTCAAAGAAGTAGAAGTTGCGGAAGTGGGTACGAAATGTGCAGGTCAGACTTTTGTGATAACAGGCGATGTGTATCATTATAAAAACCGAAACGAACTGAAGGCTTATATAGAAAGTCAAGGTGGTAAGGTAACTGGTAGTGTGAGTAAAAGCACAACATACCTTATAAATAATGATGCAGAGTCTCAAAGTTCTAAAAACAAGAAGGCCCATCAACTGGGCATTTCCATTATCACAGAGGAACAATTCAGAGAAAAATTCACTTGAGATGACCATTCTTAATATATGATGATTCTTTCTTCATAAAAATGGATTTCATCTCATCTAAACTTAAATAAAGTATGTATATAGCAGTAGCAGGTAATATTGGAAGTGGTAAAACAACGCTTACTCAAATGTTATCAAAGCATTACGGATGGAAGAAATTTCTTGAACCCGTTGAGAAAAACCCTTACCTGGATGATTATTATAAAGATATTCCCAGATGGGTGCTCAATATGGAAATCTTCTATTTGAAGCAGCGCTTCAAAAATCTGTTGGAAATACAACAAAGTAACGAGACTATCATTCAAGACCGCAGTATCTTCGAGGGCGTGTATGTCTTTGTGGCTAACAATAGAAAAATGGGTTATATGGACGAGCGTGACTTTGATACTTATATGGGATTGTTTGATTCAATGATGTCTGTTGTAGAGCAACCGGAATTGATGATTTATCTTCGTTCTTCTGTACCGCATCTCGTCAAAAATATCCAGAAAAGAGGACGGGAATGTGAACAGAAAATTCCACTTGATTATCTTCAGGGGATCAATGCTCTCTACGAAGATTTTATATGGAATAAATACAAAGGAAAGGTGCTCGTGATTGACGTTGACAACATGGATTTTGAGCATAATCCTAAAGAGTTTGGAGGCATCATTGATAAGATAGACGCAGAACTCTTTGGTCTTTTCTCTTCACGAGTAAATGAAAAAGATTAGTAAACAATTTAAATGTTAAGAAAATGCATATAGCAATTGCGGGCAATATCGGTAGTGGTAAAACGACGCTCACGAAATTACTGAGCAAAAGATATGGTTGGAAACCTAATTTCGAACCTGTTGATAATAATCCCTATCTGGCTGATTATTACAAGGATATGGAAAGATGGTCTTTCAACCTGCA
This sequence comes from Prevotella sp. AM42-24, assembly GCF_003461825.1. Classification (NCBI taxonomy): domain Bacteria; kingdom Pseudomonadati; phylum Bacteroidota; class Bacteroidia; order Bacteroidales; family Prevotellaceae; genus Prevotella; species Prevotella sp. AM42-24. The sequence continues at coordinate 109,794 of NZ_QTXV01000001.1, forward strand.
GATCTATTTCTTGAATAAGAGATTTCATGATGTAGTAGAAATCTCCAAGTGTGATGATACAATTATTCAGGATAGAACTATCTTTGAAGATGCGAAGATTTTCGCTCCAAATCTTCATGATATCGGTATGATGAGTGACAGGGATTTTGAAAACTATACCGACCTCTTTGATCTTATGATCAGTCTGGTAAAACTTCCTGATCTCATGATTTATATCAGAAGTAGCATCCCTACTCTGGTGAGCCATATCGAGCGTCGTGGTAGAAACTTTGAAAAAAGTATTCGCATAGATTATCTTCAGGGATTGAATAACAGATATGAGAATTGGATCAAAAACTATAAGGGTAAATTGATTATTATAGATGGTGACCATCTTAATTTCGAGGAGAACCCTGAGGATTTCAGACAGATTACTGATCAGATAGATGCAGAACTGTTTGGTCTCTTCCCATTGGAATAAGTTGGGAATCAATGGGCTTTAGTTTCTGATTATAAATATATTATCAACAAGAATTAACAAATTGTCAACGTATGAAGCATTACAATATCGAAGAAGACATGAGGTATCTCCAACTTCTTTCGCAATCGTTTCCTACGGTTGCGGAGGCGAGTACGGAGATTATCAATTTGCAGGCAATCCTTAATTTGCCTAAGGGTACGGAACATTTCCTGGCTGATATCCATGGTGAGTATGAAGCATTTATTCACGTATTGAAGAATGCATCTGGAAACATCAAGCGAAAGGTAAATGAACTGTTCGGCAATACTCTGAGGGAAACAGAGAAAAGAGAACTGTGTACGCTTATTTACTATCCGGAACAGAAACTTGAACTGGTAAAGCATAATGAGACGGATATTGATGACTGGTATCATATTACGCTTCATCAATTGGTTGCAGTATGCCGTGATGTTTCCAGCAAATATACTCGTTCAAAAGTAAGAAAGTCACTTCCTGCTGATTTTTCATACATCATTCAGGAACTTCTACATGAGCATACGGAAGATCATGATAAAACTGCTTATGTGAATGTAATTGTCGATACGATCATTTCTACAGGTAGAGCGGATGATTTCATCATCGCCATTGCCAATGTAATCCAGCGTTTGGCTATCGATTCGCTTCATATATTGGGAGATATTTACGATAGAGGTCCTGGTGCCCATATCATCATGGACACTATGAGGAAATATCATAGTTGGGATATGCAATGGGGAAATCACGACATTCTCTGGATGGGTGCTGCGGCAGGTAATGATGCTTGTATCTGTAATGTTATCAGATTGAGTTTGCGATATGGTAATTTACCAACTCTTGAGGAAGGTTATGGAATCAATCTTGTTCCTTTGGCTACGTTTGCCATGGAGACTTACAAGAATGATCCATGTACGGAGTTTATTCCTAAAACAACAGGTGGTGCTTCCCTGTTGGATGAAAAAACTTTGCGATTAACGGCTCAGATGCATAAGGCCATTGCGGTAATTCAGTTTAAGGTGGAGAGCCAGATTATTGCCAAGCATCCTGAATGGAAAATGAATGACAGATGTCTCTTTGAACATGTTGATTATCAGAATGGAACGATAGATCTTCAAGGGAAAACGTACAAGATGAGTTCTTGCTCCTTCCCTACTATCAATCCTGCTGCCCCATCTGAATTATCACCAGAGGAAGAAATTCTCATCAGCAAATTGCATCATTCATTCTCTGTTTGTGAAAAGTTGCATAAGCACATCAGAGTGATGTTGCAACATGGTTGTATGTATGGAATTTATAATAATAATCTGTTGTTCCATGCATCTTGTCCTCTGAATGAAGATGGTTCTTTGAAGGAAGTGGAAATTTATCCTGGAAAGAAATATAGCGGTAGAGCCTTAATGCACTATACGGGTATGCAGATTCGTACTGCTTTCCAGCAGGATTCTGCGCCAGAGGAGCGAGATTATGCGATTGACTATTTCTTGTATCTGTGGTGTGGTCCAGACAGTCCTCTCTTTGACAAGAGTAAAATGGCTACATTTGAGCGATATTTTATTGCAGATAAGGAGACCCATGTTGAGGAAAAGGGATATTATTTCAAGCTTCGTGATGATGAAGAAGTGATAGACCATATTCTTGATGCATTCGGAGTGGTAGGTTCTAATAGACATATCATCAACGGACACGTGCCTGTAAGAACTCTGAAGGGTGAAAATCCTATCAAAGCCAATGGTAAACTGATGGTTATTGATGGTGGATTCTCTAAGGCTTATCATAATGAGACGGGTATAGCCGGTTATACGTTAGTCTATCACTCCAGAGGTTTCCAGCTTGTTCAGCATGAACCTTTTACAAGTACAGAAGATGCTATCCAGAGAGGTACGGACATTAAAAGTACCACCCAGATAGTAGAAATGTCTAATAGAAGAATGCTTGTGGCTGATACTGATATAGGTGTGGAACTTCGTAAGCAAATTGACGATCTGGAGGAATTACTCTTTGCTTACAGACATGGATATATTAAAGAAAAAGAAAAGAAGCAATAATTTGTAATACAGCAAGTTATCCAACTTTAGTTAGAGAAATATTATAAGGCATTATTTGCTTGTAATATTTCTCTTTTTTTTGTTTTTTAGCCCGATAACATCTTTTTGTTTTTTCATTTGAGTCTTAAAATGATTGTTAAAATGACTTTAGGCAAATAAACTTATTTCTACTACACTTCGTCTAACCAAACGTAAATAGAGAAAAACTGTAATCTGATTTAGATTATGAAATCTGTAGTTATAAAATAAATCGGATTATACTAAGAGTGATAATAATATAAATGATTAAGATATGAACAAAAGATTTGGTAAAGTTTTGATTGGTGCTTTCTTAGCCACCATTCCTTCTGGGATTTTTGCAAAACAATGGACTCTAAAAGAATGCATCAATTATGCATTGGAGAATAATATAAGTTTGCAAAAGACTCAAATTAAAAAAGCAAGTGCAAATGAGGATTATTTGCAGTCTAAAGCTGCATTGTTGCCTTCTTTGTCTGCTTCGTCTAATCAGAATGTCAGTTATACTCCTTGGGTAACAAGCGGAATCAGTGGAGAGGGTTTCACCAAATCTTCTGTTGATAAGGTTTATTACAATGGTTCTTATTCTGTAACGGGTAACTATGTAATCTGGAATGGAAACAAGAATCGTAACCAGGTAAAACTGAATAAGTTGACTTACGAAGCTGCTGCTTTGGATTCAGCCACTCAGGCTCAAAATCTGCAAGAACAAATCGCTACTTTATACATTCAGATTTGCTATTCTACGGAGGCGATAAAAGTAAACCAAGAAAGTTATAAATCAAGTCTGGAAAATGAAAACCGTGGAAAGGAATTCGTTAAGATTGGTAAGATGAGTCAGGCTGATTTAGCTCAGCTTACTGCTCAGAGAGCACAGGATGAATATAATATTGTTGCTGCTGAGAGTAATGTCAAGAATTACAAGAGACAACTCAAGGAATTGTTGCAAATTACAAACGATGAGGCTTTTGATATTGTGATTCCTTCTACTACCGATTCACAGGCTTTAGCTTCTATTCCTGCTCTCAATAGCGTTTATGCTTCTGCTCTTGACAATCGTCCGGAAATCAAAAGCTATCAGAATATGATAGATCAGAGTAATTTGAATATTGATATTGCCAAAGCTGGTAAAATGCCAACGATTAGTGCCAATGCAGGTGTCTCTACAAGTTCTACTTCCATGAACAAGACTGGTTGGGGAACGCAAATCAAGCAGAATTTCAATTTAGGTGGTGGTGTTTCCATCAGCATTCCTATCTATGATAATCGTGCAACCAAAACTGCTATCAACAAGGCTAATCTTCAGAAACAGAGTAGTATGTTGGATTTGAAGAATGAGCAGACAAAGCTCTACTCTACTATTGAAAATTATTGGTTGCAGGCGAATACAAATCAGAGCCAATTCAAAGCTGCGAAGGTTTCTACCGAAAGTGCCAAGACCTCTTTTGAACTCTTGAATGAGCAGTTTAAACTGGGATTGAAAAATATTGTAGAACTTCGTACGGGTAAGGATAATCTCCTTAATGCTCAGCAGAATGAATTGCAGGCTAAGTACTTGACAATCCTTAATTTAGGTATGTTGAACTTCTATAAAAACGGGAAGGTGGAGTAATCTTCTTTTATCAATATAAATAGGTATGATGAAATAATAAATTTAAAAGAACACTGAGAGATATGAAAACGAAAATCTTTAGTAAGGTATGGATTGCCATGATTCTTGTGGTTGTCATAGCAGTTGCTGCTTGGTTGCTTTCGGGGGGCAAAAAGGAAGAACAGATTAATTTCAAGCAAGAGAAAGTTGCCACTCATACACTGCAGAACAGTATAACTGCTACAGGAACTATAGAGGCTGTTACCAGTGTTACTGTTGGTACTCAGGTGAGTGGTATTGTGAATAAACTTTATGTGGATTACAATTCCGTAGTTAAAAAAGGTCAGGTGATTGCTGAACTTGACAAGACCAACCTGATCAGTGAACTGAATACGGCTAAGGCAAATTTAGCAAGTACTGAGAGTAATCTCAGTTATCAGAGTGCCAATATGAAGCGCTATCAGACTTTGTACAAGAAAGGTCTTGTAAGTGCTGATGAATATGAAAATGCCCTTTTGGCTTACAGGCAGGCCAAGGAGCAGGTTGCTTCTTCCCGAGAAAATGTGCAGAAAGCGCAAACTAATCTGGGGTATGCTACAATCACTTCTCCTATTGATGGAACTGTGATTTCTAAAAGTGTGGAAGAAGGACAGACTGTAGCTGCCAGTTTCAATACACCAGAACTTTTCACTATTGCCAAAGACTTGAAGAATATGCAGGTTATTGCAAATGTTGATGAAGCAGATATCGGTGGTGTAGCTGTAGGCAATAGAGTTAACTTTACGGTAGATGCTTATCCTGATGATACTTTCGAGGGTGTTGTTAAGCAGGTGAGACTGGAAGCTACCACTACTAATAATGTGGTAACTTACGAAGTGGTAATTAGCGCTCCTAATGCGGATCTGAAATTGAAGCCAGGACTTACTGCCAATGTTACCATTTTCACGAAGGAGCAAGCTAATATATTAAGTGTTGCCAATAAGGCTTTGCGCTTTACTCCAACTAAAGAGACGGTGGGCAAAGATATGAAAATCGTAGATTGCAAAGGTAAGAATAAGGTATGGACGCTAAATGGTAATACGCTGACTGCCCATTCAGTAAATATCGGGCAGAGTGATGCAATGCATACTCAGATTATTAGCGGTATAAAGGCAGGTCAAAGCGTTGTTACAGAAATTGTTGTTGATGCTTCTGAAGACGAAGAAGATAGTCAGCAGCAAAGTCAGGGATTGATTAGCGGACCTGGTCCAAGAGGAAAGAAAAAATAACCCAAGTTGAGAGTCCCCTGATCAAGGAACTCTCAGCAGAAACAATTTTTCAAGAGATGACAGAAATTTCAAGCAATAGCCATGAAGGCAAACAAATAGGACAGCAAGAGGGCAAAAAGGTCGTCATTGAACTGGATAATGTGAAGCGCAATTTCTTAGTTGGAGATGAGGTGGTTCATGCCTTGAAAGGTGTTAGCTTCAAGATCTATGAGGGAGAGTTTGTTACTATCATGGGTAAATCTGGTTCTGGTAAATCTACCCTACTCAACCAGCTCGGTTGTCTCGATACTCCATCCAGTGGTGAATATTATCTTGATGGAGTCAGCGTGAGGACGATGTCAAGAAATGACCGTGCTATTCTTAGAAACCGAAAGATTGGTTTTATTTTCCAGAACTACAACCTGTTGCCTAAGACGACAAGTGTAGAGAATGTAGAACTTCCTCTGATGTATAATCCTAATATAGGTCCTGAAGAGCGAAAGAATAGAGCGATTGAGGCTTTGAAGGCTGTAGGTCTTGGCGAGCGACTTTATCACAAGAGCAACCAGATGTCTGGTGGACAGATGCAGCGTGTTGCTATTGCCAGAGCTCTGGTCAATGATCCTGCGGTGATTCTCGCTGATGAGGCTACAGGCAATTTGGATACGAGAACCAGTTTTGAGATTCTAGTCTTGTTTCAGAAACTTTATGCAGAAGGCAGAACCATTATATTTGTGACTCATAATCCGGATATTGCCAATTATTCCAGTAGGAATATAGAGTTGCGTGACGGTCATATTATCAGTGACGAATACAATCAGCATATCCTTTCTGCAAAGGAAGGTTTGGCTGCATTGCCTCAGAATACAGATGAATAGATTTAGAATCTTATTTCTTTGATGTTCCTATAAAAATAAGAAAATGAATTATCAGAATCTTTTTAAAATAGCAATCCGTGCCATTGCGGCCAACAAGATGCGCTCTTTCCTCACGGCATTAGGTATCATTATCGGTATTGCCGCAGTTATTACCATGCTTGCCATTGGTCAGGGAAGTAAAGCCAGCATCAAGGCTAATATTGCAGAGATGGGTTCCAATATGATTATGATTCATCCGGGAGCCGATATGCGTGGAGGTGTTCGTCAAGATGCTTCTTCCATGGAGACTCTTAAGCAGACCGACTATGACGCCATTAAGGATGAATGTAACTATATTTCGGCCATTTCGCCTTCTGTGAGCAGTAATGGACAATGGATCAATGGTAACAACAATACCCAGAGTAGTATTTATGGTGTGAATCAGGACTATCTGACTATCAGACAATTGAAGATTGCTGATGGAGAGATGTTTACTGATTCTGACATCAAGACTGCTGCCAAAGTTTGTATCTTGGGACAGACGGTTGTGGATTATCTTTTCCCGGATGGAAGTGATCCTATAGGAAGGGTTGTCCGCTTCAACAGTATTCCTTTCCGTGTGATAGGAGTTCTTAAGAAAAAGGGTTATAACAGTATGGGTATGGACCAGGACGACCTTGTTTTGGCTCCATATACTACGGTCATGAAACGAATCTTAGCGCAGACTTATCTGAGTGAAATTGTATGTTCGGCCATTACAGAAGAAGCTTCAGAACCTGCTCAGGATCAGATAACACAGATTCTTCGTAGAACACATAAGTTGAAAGACGCTACGGATACGACGGAGGGTGACGATGATGATTTTAATATCCGTTCACAGGAAGAAATCTCAAGTATGATGAATTCCACGATGTCAACTATTACAATTTTGCTCGGTAGTGTTGCGGGTATTTCTCTGATTGTGGGTGGCATTGGAATCATGAATATTATGTATGTGAGTGTCACAGAACGAACCCGAGAGATCGGCTTGAGAATGAGTGTTGGAGCCAGGGGAATAGACATCCTCAACCAATTCCTTATCGAGGCTATTCTGCTGAGTGTTACTGGTGGTATAATCGGTGTGATTCTTGGAGTAAGTATTTCGGTTTCCTTGCAACAGTTTGCCCACGTAGCTACTCAGATAGAGCCATGGAGTATTATCATGAGTTTTGCAGTATGTACGTTTACTGGTGTATTCTTTGGATGGTATCCTGCCAAAAAAGCAGCAAGGCTCGATCCGATAGAAGCCATTCGTTACGAATAAAACAGGCAATAAAAGTTTTTTAAGAGATTTTTTGTAGCCAAAAAGACAATATTATGGCCTCCACTACGTTATTTTTTTATAACAAGTGGAGGCTTTTATTAGCTCACATTTAATAACTTGGAGATTTAACTATTTAAAGATTACTATTATGAAAATTAGTTGCGCAATAGTAGATGACAATATAGAATCTGTAAAAATTCTAAAGAGCCATGTAGCTAAAGTCCCCTATTTGAATTTAATAGGTGGCTATACGAATGCAGTTGAGGCAATGAAAGGCTTTAGAGAACATTCTATTGATTTGCTTTTCATGGGTATTCGTATGCAGCAGTTGAGTGGCTTGGAACTTGCGAAATTGCTACCTAAGAAGACTCGTATCGTTTTTGTTACTGCATTTAGTGAATATGCGATAGATGGTTATAAGTCTGGCGGTTTCGACTATCTTCTCAAACCGGTAAATTATCAGAATTTTCAGGCTTGTGTTGAGAGAGTAAGAAATTACATGAGAAATGTGGATGAAGCTGACCCGATAAGGAGAGATGGCTATATGTTCGTGAAGAGTGATTATAAAGCTATCCGGGTCAATTTTGATGATATTCTTTTTGTGGAAGGTGTGAAGGATTATGTGAAATTCCATATGAAAAATAAAAGAAACATCATTACTTTGATGAATTTGCGCCAACTGGAAGATCATCTCCCCAAACGAAAATTCAAGAGAATTCACCGCTCTTATATTGCAAATTTTGATTTGTTTGATTATACAGACAAAACGAAACTCTATTATGGAGAAATTTGTATCCCGATTTCTGAAACATATAAGAATATTGTAGTTGATTTTATCGACAGGCATACTTTGGATTAAGATATTGGTTTACAAGAGCTGCAGATCTTATGAATGAAGTCTTCAGAAGAAGAACTTATAAGAAGGCTTATAAAATAAATTAGGATTTTGAAATAGTGCTATAAGGGAAGTATTATAAAGGTAATTTTATAAAAAAGTTTGTTTTATATATGGAGTCCTATAGATATATTTCTTAGAGTAAGTTTTATTGTAAGAGTAAGATTAAAAAAATACAAAAAGCGAAATATTGAAAAGTATTAAATGAAACCCAAACAGGCAAAGCTAAATTCCATATTTTTTTTAATCATTAGCAATGCCTGTTTGAGAGAATAATTATTTTTTTTGCTCTTTTTATTAATGCTTTATAGTTTGATAGAAACTTTTGTCGTACATAATTTTTGTTGCAAATGAGATTTATCGCAATTGTAGCGGATTCGTGATTAAAATGCTGGCTCCGTGCTCTATCAGAAAATTGTAATCGCGGAATCCCCAGAGAACGCTGATGCAAGGCATTTCGCAATTTCTGGCAGTCATAATATCCACATCACTATCTCCGATATAGACCGCTCCTTCCCTACTCGCCTGAAGTTGTTTCAGTGCAGCCATTACCGTGTCGGGTGCAGGTTTTTTGCGAATATCTTCTCTTTCACCGATTGCCACATCTACCAAATCTCCAAAGAAATGCTTGCACAGGGCTTGTGTTGCATCGTAGAACTTGTTGCTGACTACGGCAATTTTCTTACCCTTAGCTTTCAGACTTTCAAGCATTTCCATTACCCCCTCGTATGGTTTGGTAGAATCCAGGTTGTGAGCCATATAATGCTTGCGGAAGGTTTGATAAGTATCTTCGAATTTTGGATTTTGCAAGCCTTCAGGAATCGCACGTTCCATCAGTTTCTTTACCCCATTTCCTACAAAAAGTCTTACTTCCTCCAGTGTTCGCTCTGGCATTCCGTGAGTGCGCAAAGCGTAGTTGCAACTTGCTGCAAGATCTTCTAATGTTGATAGTAATGTTCCGTCTAAGTCAAAAATGTAGGTTTCGAAATTGAACCTGACATCATGATTCGTTTGGACAGTATGGTTCATTCTATTACCATCTTGAATTCCATTTGTTGATAATCTTTCCATAACAATCTTTTTGAGTTTGAGTATATAATACTACTTTTTGCCTGCAAAGTTAAACAAAATCTTGTTAGCTTCGTCTATTTGAAATTATAATTAACCTATTTTTAATGCTATAATTTGGTCGTTTCCCATATTTAGTGTACTTTTGCATCATCAATTCAGGACAGTTACTCCCAAATGATAGTACTTCAGGTTCGATTTAGGGAAAACGTCAATTTAAATTGTTGATATTAAACACAAATCATTATAGATTCAAAACACAATTCGTATGAAAAAGAAAACATCAAAGTTGTATGTTTATGGAGCAATAGCATGCTTGCTGTTAATAGCAGGAATTGCTTATCTTTACTGTTTTTCTTCCTTCTCGAAGGAAAGCAAAACCGTATATATTTATATAGATGATGATGATAATATCGATTCCGTCTATACCAAGTTGAAGCCGATAGCCAATTCTTTACCATTCCAGGCTTTTCATACACTTACTCTCCATTCCAGTTATGCAGATCATATCAGAACGGGTAGATATGCTATCAAACCAGGTAATGGTGCCCTTATCACCTGGAGACATCTCAAGAACGGCTTGCAGGAACCTGTCAATCTTACCATACCTTCTGTAAGAACGATGGACAGACTGGCTGGCGAAATCAGTAAGCGACTGATGCTTGACAGTGCAACCATTGCGAAGGCTCTTTATGATGAGTCTGTCTGCGAGAAATACGGTTACGATACTGCTACAATCGCATGTATGTTTATTCCAAATACCTATGATATTTATTGGAATGTGTCTTTGGACAAACTTTTAGACCGTATGCAGAAGGAAAGCAAAACTTTCTGGAATTTTGAGCGTACGGAAAAGGCGAAAGGAATGAAACTTACCCCTAATCAGGTGATTACACTTGCCAGCATTGTGGATGAGGAAACTGCCAATAATGCTGAGAAGCCGATGGTTGCGGGAATGTATTATAACCGTCTTACTTTGCGCAATGCAGAATATCCAGAAGGAATGCCTTTGCAGGCTGACCCAACCATCAAGTTTGCTTGGAAGAAATTTGAACTGAAGAGAATTTACAACAATCTGCTGCACATTAAGAGCCCGTATAATACTTATGTGAATACAGGTTTACCTCCAGGTCCAATCCGTATTCCTTCTATTGCCGGCATTGATGCCGTGCTGAATCATGTGCACCACGACTATTTATATATGTGTGCAAAAGAAGATTTCAGCGGTACTCATAATTTTGCAAAAACCTATCAGGAGCATATGCAAAATGCAGCAAAATACAGTAAAGCGCTGAATGAAAGAGGTATTAAATAGAAAAATAACTAAGTGAAACTCGATTTTGATGAAAAATAGTGCAATAAAAGCAAAAATCTTTGTATCTTTGCACCATCAATAACAAAATAAAACATATAATAGATAATATGGCATTAAATGAAGACAACTTGAACGAGGAAAAAAAGAGTATCTCGTTTGTAGAACAGTTTGTAGAAGAAGATCTACAAGAAGGTAAAAATGGTGGACGCATACAGACTCGTTTCCCACCTGAACCAAATGGCTATCTTCATATAGGTCATGCTAAGGCCATCTGTATGGACTTTGGTGTTGCCGATAAATACAACGGAATCTGTAATCTCCGCTTTGATGATACAAATCCAAGCAAGGAGAATAATGAATATGTAGAAAATATCCTCCAGGATATCCAGTGGTTAGGTTTCAAGTGGGGAAATATTTACTACGCTTCCGACTATTTTGAGAAATTATGGGACTTTGCGATCTGGATGATCAAGAAGGGTCATGCATATGTTGATGAGCAGACTGCTGAGGAAATTGCTGCTCAGAAGGGAACTCCTACAACTCCTGGAACTGCCAGCCCATACCGTGATCGTCCGGTAGAAGAAAATCTCAAACTCTTCAATCAGATGAACACACCTGAGGCTGTGGAAGGTAGTATGGTTCTTCGTGCTAAGTTGGACATGGCTAATCCTAATATGCATTTCCGTGATCCTATCATCTATCGTATTATCCAGACTCCTCATCATCGCACTGGTACCAAATGGCACGCTTATCCAATGTATGATTTTGCCCATGGACAGAGCGACTATTTCGAGGGTGTAACCCACTCTATCTGTACTTTGGAATTTGTTCCTCACCGTCCTTTGTACGACAAGTTTGTGGACTACTTGAAAGAGATGGATGGAACTGCTGATAATCTCAAAGACAATCGCCCACGCCAGATTGAGTTCAATCGCTTGAATCTTACTTATACAGTAATGAGCAAGCGTAAGCTTCACACTTTGGTAGATGAGCACTTGGTTAATGGATGGGATGATCCTCGTATGCCTACTCTTTGCGGTATGAGACGTCGCGGTTATTCTCCTGAAAGTATTCGCATGTTTATTGACAGCATTGGCTATACTAAGTTTGATGCTTTGAACGATATGGCTCTCTTGGAAGCTTCTGTTCGTGAGGATTTGAACAAGAAGGCTTGTCGTGTAAGTGCAGTCTTGAATCCTGTGAAGTTGGTTATTACCAATTATCCTGACGGACAGAGTGAGGAAATGGAAGCCATCAATAATCCTGAGAATGAGGCTGATGGTTCACACACCATTACTTTCTCTAAGAATTTGTGGATAGAGCGCGATGATTTTATGGAGGATGCTCCTAAGAAGTTCTTCCGCATGACTCCTGGTAAAGAGGTTCGCTTGAAGAATGCTTACATCGTTAAATGTACAGGATGCACGAAGGATGAGAATGGTAATGTGATTGAAATTCAGGCAGAGTACGACCCAATTAGCAAGAGCGGAATGGAAGGTGCTAACCGTAAGGTGAAGGGTACGCTTCACTGGGTTTCTGCTGATCATTGCGTGAAAGCAGAAGTTCGTGAGTACGACCGTCTCTTCTGTGTAGAAAATCCTTCTGCTGATGATAGAGACTTCCGTGAATTGCTCAATCCTAATAGTTTGCATGTTGACAATAATTGCTATATTGAGGAATATGCTGCAACCAAGAAACCTGGTGAATATCTCCAGTTCCAGCGTATTGGTTACTTCATGGCAGATTTGGATTCAACAGAGGCAAAACCTGTATTCAATAAGACTGTTGGTCTGAAGGATGCTTGGGCTAAGCAGAAAAAGAATTAATATGACACATTTAATTAGATGAAATAAAATATCAAATACGTCTTTCAAATGATTTTGGAAGATGTGTTTGATATTTTTTTGAATTTATATTTTAATAGAAAATCAAGAAAAATCAATATGAATACAGCAGATTTGTTTCTTTGGATTCTCGATAACTTAAATTATTGGGTAGTTCTCCTCTTTATGGCTATTGAGAGTTCCTTCATTCCTTTCCCATCCGAGGTTGTTGTTCCACCAGCTGCATGGAAAGCGATGGATCCTTCCAGTGGTATGAACTTTGTTTTGGTAGTTGTATTTGCTACTTTGGGTGCAAATTTAGGTGCTCTTGTCAATTATTACCTTGCCAAATGGGTGGGAAGACCTATTGTTTATCGTTTTGCTGATAGCCGAATTGGTCATATGTGCCTGATAGATCGTGAGAAAGTTGAGAAAGCAGAAGAGTTTTTCCGCAAACATGGTGCTACTTCTACGATTTTCGGAAGATTGGTTCCAGCAGTAAGACAACTCATCAGTATTCCTGCGGGCTTGGCAGGAATGCACGTGGGAAAATTCTTGCTTTATACTACTATTGGTGCAGGTATTTGGAATACTGTTCTCGCCTTTATCGGTTGGGGAATTTATAATTATACTGATTATAAAACCACACAGGATGTTTATCAGCAGGCAGTGAAATACAGTCATGAAATCGGATATGTAATTTTGGCACTTGCAGTTGTGGTTGTTGCTTTTCTTGCCTATAAGGGATTAAAGAAGAGTAAGTAAAATTTTTGAAGACTTTCTAAAATGATTTACCCCCATTATGGTTTTATCAATAACCATAATGGGGGTAAAAAATAACTTGTCGGCATGATGACATGTTAATTCATTCCTGAGAAGAATTTGATATTCTGCTCTTCTGACATTTTACAAATCAGCAGCGTACCATTTTCTTCGGCTATAATGTAACCTTCAAGACCCTGAATAACCACCTTCTTTTCATTGAGCGTGTGAACGATATTATTCTTGGAGTCTATCATCTGTATATTGTTTCCGATGGTTGCATTTCCGTTTGCATCTTTTTTTGATTGAACCAGCAGGCTACCCCATGTTCCCAAGTCACTCCATCCGAAATCAGCAGGGAATACGAAAATTTCCTCTGCTTTTTCCATGATAGCGTAGTCTATGGATATGTTCTCACATTCAGGATAACGTAAATCTATCTGCTCCTGTTCCTTTTCTGTGCCATAGATACTGCGCATGCTTTCAAAAATCTTGGCAATTCCTGGCTGGTAAACACGGAATGCGTTTACGATAGTGGCTGCACTCATGATGAAAATACCAGCGTTCCAGAAGAAGTTATGGTCTTTTACATACTTCTCAGCAGTTGCCAAATCTGGTTTTTCCTTGAACTGGTCAACACGGAAGATTTCTCTGTTTCTTGCAGAAGGAGTACTCAAATCACCCTGTATGTAACCGTAACCTGTCTCAGGACGGGTTGGCTTCATACCCAAAGTTACGATACTGTCAGTTTCACCGGTAAACTTCAATGCGGAAGTAATGACGCGTCTGAACTCGTTACAATTGTTAACGATGTGATCAGAAGGAGTCACTACAATATTGGCGCGAGCATCTTTTTCCTTAATGCGCCAACTGATATAGGCAACACAAGGAGCCGTATTTCTTCTGCAAGGTTCCTGCAGAATATTACCTTCAGGAATCTCTGGCAACTGTTCGTGAACCAGAGCTGCATATTTCTTGTTTGTAACTACCCAAACATTTTCAGGTTTACAAACACCTTCAAATCTATCAAATGTGAGTTGCAATAGAGAGCGACCTGTTCCTAAAACATCGATAAACTGCTTGGGTTTATCCTCTGTACTCATAGGCCAGAATCTACTGCCTACTCCGCCAGCCATAATGACGAGATGATTATTGTTGTTAGCCATACCTATAATTTTACATAATATAATGTTGCAAAGGTAGCAAAAATGTTTTAAACAAACAAATTTGGGGGAAAGAAAAACCTCTTGCCCCTAAATTTTATTTTAAAAAACGTAAATTTTACTGGGAAAACCTTTTAAATCAGCGTTTTCAATTCCTTTTTCCATTCAGCGTAAGCCTCCAGATATGCAGCACGGTTACTTTCGTCCGGTTCGATAACTGCCAATTTCTTCAATGTAGAGAAAGCCTCGTCATGATCCTTGTAAATTCCAGCACCAATACCAGCACCCTTTGCAGCACCTGCACTACCGTCGGTTTCGTAGAGTTCTATGGTTGCTCCACTTACTCCAGCCAATGTATCTCTGAAGATAGGGCTCAGGAACATATTAGCCTTTCCTGCATGGATTTTCTTGATGTCCATACCCATCTCCTGTATGATTTCCATACCATAGCAGAAACTGAAAACAATGCCTTCCTGTGAAGCGCGTACGATGTGGGCACGATTGTGCTTGTTGAAGTTCAAGCCACGGATAGAACAGCCCACTTCCTGATTTTCAAGCACTCTTTCAGCTCCATTTCCAAATGGAATAATCTTGACTCCTTCACTACCGATGGCTACTTGAGAAGCCAGCTCGTTCATATCTGCGTAACTGATGTCTGGAGTGATGTTTCTGTGAACCCAAGCATTGAGAATACCGGTTCCGTTGATGCAGAGTAAGACGCCCAGACGGTCTAAGTCTGTGGTGTAGTTGGCATGAGCAAAAGTATTCACGCGACTTTTTGGGTCATAATTGACATCTCCCAAAACGCCATAGACCACACCAGATGTTCCAGCAGTACTTGCAATTTCACCAGGGTTGAAAACATTCAGGCTAACAGCATTGTTAGGCTGATCTCCTGCACGATATGAAATAGGAGTTCCCTCTTTGAGTCCGAGTTCATCAGCAGCTGCTTTGGATACGTAGCTCTGAACAGAGAATGTTGGAGCGATTTCTGGGAGAATATCCTCGCTGAATCCGAAATAGTCCAAGAGGAATTTAGCTGGTCTCTTGGCTGCGAAATCCCACATTATTCCTTCAGACAGACCGCTGATAGTTGTCTTCACTTCGCCGGAAAGTTTCATGGCAATATAATCTCCAGGAAGCATGATCTTGTCTATCTTATCATATATTTCAGGCTCATTTTCTTTCACCCAAGCTAATTTAGAAGCCGTGAAATTACCAGGTGAGTTAAGGAGTTTTGACAAACAGGTGTCCTCACCTATATTGTGGAAAGCATCTTCGCCATAAGGTACTGCACGCGAATCGCACCAGATAATGCTTGGTCGCAAAACCTGTTGCTGCTTGTCCACGCACACCAGTCCGTGCATCTGATAAGATATACCGATAGCTAATATATCTTCGCCTTTGGCGCCCGTTTCAGCCATGATTTTCTGAAGTGAGCGTTTCGCATTTTCCCACCACATATTTGGATCCTGTTCAGCCCAACCTGCTTTTACCGCCATGATAGGAGCTTCGTGTTCAGGGAAAAACGCTGAAGCAACGATTTCACCATTGTCAACATCTGTAAGAGAAGCTTTTACAGAACTTGAACCTACGTCAAAACCTAATAAGTATCTTCTTGCCATATTTCATCAATTTATTTAAGTTGTTTATTTTTAGATAATACGAATAAAAAACTGAAACCCCTATTTTTTTTTCTTGAGAAACTCAAGATTTTTTAAGAGTAAGAGCTGTTTTAGTATGATAAAAAGCGGTCGCAGTAACAAGGGATGATAGAAATTTAGTCAAATTGGGAATGAAGACTCTAATCAAATAGAGTCAGGGATAACTGAGAATCTGAAGAATTATTAGCTTTAGTAGTTTCATCAAAATCCGTCTGCTCTTTCTGTGGAGAAAATTTCAAGATCAACTGCTCAGCCAATTTATCTTTAAAGTTGAGTTTGTAAACTCCATGACCACTCCCCTTTTCTATGATAGAAGAAGGGTTTTTCGCATTTTTGATGAGAAATTGGGAAACATAAGAATGAACGTCCTTGTAATTCAATGGTGTAAACATAGAATTACAAGAATTAAACACATGACGGGCAATTTTTTCGGTTTTGAGACCATTATCGCCTGCCAAAGTTAGAATTCTCAAAATTTCCTGATCAAAATTCATTTAACGCGAGTTCTTTTTTAAAAAGCGTGCATAAAAGAAACCGCGGCATTTAGAAATGTCGCGGCAACTTGGAATCATTTTATTTATGCGAGAGCAACCTTGTTGTCCTCATCTTTAATCTTACCCTCTTTGAGAAGCCAACCAATTCCAAGAATTGCATCTTCTGTTGAAATCTTAGCCATCTCTGCAACTTCTGTAAGAGAAAGAGCGTGATCTGCTGCTGCCAAAGCCTGATAAACATCACCAGCTCTGAAACCAGCGTTCTCTGCATTCAAGAAGATTGTTTCCTTCTTGCCTGCTGTTGTTTTCTTGGTTGCAGTAGTTTTCTTAGCTACTGGAGCCTTCTTTGTAGCAGTAGCGGTTTTCTTAGCTGCTGCTGTTTTTGCTGTTGCTTTCTTTTCTACCATGTTTTATTATAAATAATTGTTATATTAGGAAGTTTGACACCTATTAAGGCTTTTCTTAGTTTTTTAATTCCCTTTTATAAAAACTCATCGTTTTCATCGGCAAATATACGACTTTTTATTGATTTTTTAGTGTTTCTTTGAAAGAAAGTGCCTTGAAATGCAAAAAAGAGTTTCATTTTTTGATGTAAATCAAGAAATGAAACTCTTAATGTGTTATTTTTGAAGCATTTACGCCTTTAAGTCTAATTTAATTTCCAACTCGTCCAACTGCTTAGGATCCAGCTCAGAAGGAGCGTCCAGCATCACGTCACGACCCGAGTTGTTCTTAGGGAATGCAATGCAGTCACGGATACTGTCGAGACCAGCCATGATGCTTACGAAACGGTCGAGACCGAAAGCAAGTCCTGCATGAGGTGGTGCTCCATATTTGAATGCGTTCATCAGGAAGCCAAACTGAGCCTCTGCACGCTCTGGTGTGAAGCCGAGAACCTCAAACATCTTCTCCTGAAGAGCAGTGTCGTGGATACGGAGGGAACCTCCACCCACTTCAATACCATTACATACGAAGTCGTAAGCCTTGGCACGTACCTGCTCAGGATGCTCATCCAAGAGAGGAATATCATCAGGATTTGGCATAGTGAAAGGATGGTGAGTAGCCATCAGGCGCTGCTCTTCATCGCTCCACTCAAACAATGGGAAGTCAATAATCCAGAGACACTTGAACACGTTCTTGTCGCGCAAGCCCAAGCGGTCGCCCATTTCCAAACGGAGAGAGCAGAGCTGAACACGAGTCTTGTTTGCGTTGTCGCCGCTGAGGATAAGAACCAGGTCACCGTCTTTAGCGCCCATCACTTCCTTGATCTCAGCCAATACTTCTGGAGAGTAGAACTTGTCGATGCTGCTCTTCACAGTACCGTCAGCATTGTACTTGATGAAGACGAGACCCTTGGCGCCAACCTGTGGTCGCTTAACGAAGTCTGTGAGTTCATTGAGTTGCTTGCGACTATAGTCTGCACAACCAGGAACACAAATACCGCCGATATATTTAGCTTCATCAAAGACAGAGAATTCACCCTTGCCAGCAAAAGCATCCTTCAGTTCTACGAATTCCATGCCGAAACGCAAGTCTGGTTTGTCACTACCAAATCTGCGCATAGCCTCGTGCCAAGTCATTTGTTCCAACTTTGGCAATTCCACGCCACGGATTTCCTTGAACAGGTGGCGAGCCATTTCCTCAAACAGATTGATGACGTCGTCCTGATCAACAAAACTCATCTCGCAGTCAATCTGAGTGAACTCAGGCTGACGGTCAGCACGCAAGTCTTCATCACGGAAGCACTTTGCAATCTGGAAGTAGCGGTCGAAACCAGCCACCATCAAGAGCTGCTTCAATGTCTGAGGACTCTGTGGCAGAGCGTAGAATTGACCAGGGTTCATACGTGAAGGAACCACGAAGTCGCGAGCACCCTCTGGAGTACTTCCGATAAGGATAGGAGTCTCCACTTCCATGAAATTATAATTGTCGAGGAAGTTACGGATGAGGATGGTCATGCGGTGGCGCAATTCCAGATTCTTACGCACTGCAGGGCGGCGCAAGTCCAGATAGCGGTATTTCATACGAATATCATCACCGCCATCAGTATTGTCTTCTATTGTAAAAGGAGGAGTCTGGCTCTTAGAAAGAACATTGAGTTCCTTGGCAAGGATTTCAATGTCACCAGTATCCATCTTTGGATTTTTGCTCTGACGTTCGCTTACGATACCCTTTACCTGGATACAGAATTCACGACCAAGTTTGTTGGCCGCCTCACATAAGTTCATGTCATCAGCTTCGTTGAAAACGATCTGTGTGATTCCGTATCGGTCACGCACGTCAACGAAGGTCATACCGCCCATCTTACGAGAGCGCTGAACCCAACCGGCAAGCGTTACTTCCTTGCCTGCATCAGAGAGTCTGAGCTCTCCACAAGTATTCGTTCTATACATTATCTTATTATGTAAATTGTTTCTGAACTGCAAAATTACAATATTTACTGGAAAGAACAAAAAAAAATCGCAAAAATATTCCATATAAATACTTTTGCGATTCAATTTGTGGGGTTTATCTATTCTTTTAGCAGTTTTATCTTGCTGGAAAAAGGGATTCCTTCTTGTAAGAAAACAATTCTCGATGACAGAAGAACTATTTCATCTTCTTGAAAATCTGCCTGTGGAATTTTTCTTCGGCTTTGATGATGGATAATACCTTGTTGGCAGGTAGCATCATGAGAAATCTTCCATGATATTCCTGCTGTAACTGTTTGATTTGAATATCCAGTTCATCCTGTTTTCTGATAGCCTCTTCACAAGCTTCATTGTCTTTCGGATTGATCATGCGGAGTCGGCGCATTTCATCAAAAAGCGCTCTTTGCTTCTTCATCATCTGGCGGTAAACCGGGAAGAATGAAGCTGCCTGGGATGGGGACAGACAGGCATTGACTGTGATGAACTGCTCCAGATCTGCCTCAAATTTTGCAGGATTGAATGGAGGGTGCTTTCTGTGCTGACCGTTAGCCACACCAAAAGTGCACAACATCAGAATCATGAGCACGGTTGTTCTCAAAATCTGTCCCATACTGCATTTTAAAATATTTTTCTTCATCATTGTTCTTTACTGCTTTTAAAAGTTTTCTCCCACCAGCGAAGCATAAATCGTCTGATTGTCCATCATGGTGTAATCAGCCATCTGGTCGAAAGTGCCATATTCAGAACCAGTGGTAGCTTGATGTAATGGGCAGGAGGATACTGTGTTCCCCTTGTCTGAATGAGTATGATTGCTCATCCAAAGGCTGCCGGCTCCTATGATCAGTACAGCTCCAACGGCTGCAGCCACCTTTTTGATAGGCAGACGGTTCCACCATGTGGCAGGGCGCATCTCTATAACGCGAGCTTCTGATTCTGGCAACAAATCCATCATCTGATCCGTAAAGGATTCAAAATAACCTTCCGGAACAGAAAAATGATTGGCTTTACCAAACTTATCAATCAATATTTTTTCTTCTTTCTTCATACATCTTCTCCTTTTATTATATCTGACGTAACTGATTAGAAAAAGTTTAATCTTTATTCTCAAAATATTCCGTAATTTTTTTCACGGCCAGATGATACGATGCTTTCAGGGCTCCTTCACTGGTGTTCAGTATCTTACTGATTTCTGAGTATTTCATGTCCTCGAAGTATTTCATCGTGAAAACGGTGCGCTGAACTTCGGGCAGTTTAGAGACGACTTCCTGCAGTTGGGCCTGTGTTTCATCGCCATCAAAATAGTTGTCTGCCAATAGCTGGTTGGCTACTCCAGCATTTTCTATCTCGCTGGCCATTCCCTCCTGCTTTCTTTTCCTGAGAAAGTCGAGCGATTCATTGACCGCAATCCTGTAAAGCCAGGTGCTGAGGGAAGATTTGCCCTGGAAAGTTTCCAAATTTTTCCAGGCTTTTAGAAAAACATTCTGCAAAACATCATTGGCGTCTTCATGAGTGAGTACGATATGGCGAACCTTCCAATACAGTTGCTCGCTATATTGTTGCACCATGGCCGAGAACCCTTCCCTTCTGGTGGCAGGTTCCCGAAGCATGTAAACCAGTTCATTATCAGAAATACTCTTCATTTAACGGTAATTTTTTATGAGATATTGGTAAATGGCCTTGTCAAATCCATATACGTCAGGATATTCCGACCATCCTGCAGGAGTGTTTCCTTTCGTTGGATAGATGGTGTAATAAGCCAGATACAAGGGTACTGCGGGTTCCACTTTGATGGAGTGGATGATTCTCTTCTTGTCGTTCAGCGAATCAGCCGTCATGCAGTAGTTGAGATTATCTAAAAACTTTTCGCTCTTGTCCTTCAGAATGAACTTGGCCAGTTCGAAAGGCTTTTCCACTCTTACGCAGCCATGAGAAACTCCCCTATTCTGCTGCTTGAAGAAATCGCGGTTGGAGGTGTCGTGCAGATAGACGGAGAAATTGTTGTCAAATCTGAAAATCAGTCTGCCCAGACTGTTGCCCTTTCCTCCTCTTTGCACCACTGCGTACATCGGATCGCGAAGTAATCCTGCGTGTACTTGGCTCATATTCAGTTCCTTGCCTGTTCGTCTGTCCATGACGTAAAAACCGCGGCGCTCGCAATAGGAACGGCTGAAGTAATGAATCATGTCTTTTTCGATGATGCTTCTCGGTACAATCCACACAGGATTCACGTCCATGCGCTTGATGGTGCTGGTGAGCAAAGGGGTTTTGGTCTCTGTGGTTCCGCAACCGATGCGCATGGTGAGCGTGTCTTTATCGTCAACGGCCATCAGATGGAAGGAAGGGATGTTCACCATGATGTATTTTTTGTGCTTCTGCGGATAGTCTTTCAGTCGCCATCTTGCCCGCTCCATGTTGCAGAGCAGCTTGGCTTGCCAGTCTTTCGAACCCTGTTTAGCGGCAACTTCCTTGGCCAGTTCGCGATAGAAAGTGCCTTCAGGTTGAATTTCGCTGAGGAAAACCGGAACGGAATCTTTTTCTATCTTGCGCAGGGCCATTTGATAAAAACCATCATCTGGCAAATCCATCTTGATGTCGAAAAGACCTCTGTATCTTACCGGTCTGCGGATGGTGTCTGGTCTGTGCGGCTTGAGTGTGTCGAGCCTGTTGAGCAGAAAAGAAGGATTCGTGTAGCCAAATCTCTGTCCTGTAGCGTATCTCAGATAAGCCTTGGTCAATTTGTATTCCAATCTGCCGAAGACGTGGTTGATGGGATGAGCTTCGTCAAACCCCATCTCGCGTGTGATTTGGATGTCGTTCTGGATGTCCTTTACGCAGAATCTGTTGGGTGAAAATCCCATTTCTCCTACGGTCTGAAGATATCTGAGCAGCGTGTCGGCCTGAGAGGTAAGGCCATGACGATTAATCCACAAGAAGTTGCCCTCCTGTCGATAATACTTTCTTGTGCGAATGTCTGCCACCAGTTCGTCCTTATCGTTTTTTATCAGACTGTCTATGACATTTCTCACCTCCATCGAACGGATAGACATACAGTCGTCTCCGAATTTCCGGTAGTCTTCAAGTGTCACATTTCTGGTAGTACAAACCACTTTTTCCTCACATGAAGAAAAGAGTTCACATGAGGAAAAGATGAAAAGCAACAAGGACAAATTATATAAAATCCTCTTGATTTTCACATTAATACTATCGTTTCACACTGATTTTACGAGCCACAGAACCCACCTTCACAATGTAGCAATTGGCTGGAAGGTTCAACTCTATTCTCTTGTCGCTGCTGTCAATTCTTCCCTCATAAACCTTCTGGCCTACGATGTTATAGACAGTAACGCTGAGACCTGCTGCACCGGTAATATGCAACACGCCATTATTAAAACTGATTCCTACCTGATTGAAGTCGGTAGCATTGACTTCGATGATAGGGTCAGCTGCTGCCTTGAAATTGCCGCCCATCAGCATAGCTGAAGCGAATAGTATATAAAGTAATTTTCTTGTCATAAGCGCTTATTATTTATGGATTAAGATGATATTGCAAAAGTAATAAAAAAAGTAGAACCTGATATGATTCAAGTTCTACTTTTAATATTATTTAATATATTGAATTACATAATTCCATCAGCGCGAAGCTTCTCCTGCCATTTCCATGCAGAAGCCAAAACATCCTCCAACTTAGCCTCAGCCTTCCAGCCTAACACCTCGTTGGCCTTGGTGCAGTCGCCCCAGATCTTCTCAATATCACCCTCGCGACGAGGACCATATTTCCAGTTCAGTTTCACGCCGGTAGCCTTCTCGAATGTCTCAACGATTTCCAGAGTAGAGTTACCGTTGCCAGTACCGATGTTGAAGTACTCGATAGGCTCAGTCTCCTTGTCCAGTACGCGAGCCATGGCAGCTACGTGAGCCTTGGCCAGATCCACTACATAGATGTAGTCGCGGATGCAGGTTCCGTCAGGAGTATCGTAGTCATTGCCGAAGATGGTGAGTTCCTTGCGAATGCCCATCGCAGTCTGAGTAACGTAAGGGATGAGGTTGTTTGGAACGCCGTTTGGCAACTCGCCGATTTCTGCAGATGGGTGTGCGCCGATTGGGTTGAAATATCTCAGCACGATGCTCTTGATGTTAGCACCGCTGTGGATGTAGTCAGCGATAATCTGCTCGTTGATTTCCTTGGTGTTTCCGTAAGGAGAGGTGGCCTTCTGATGAGGAGCCTCTTCGGTAACAGGAAGGTTTTCAGGCTTTGGCTGACCATAAACGGTGCAGCTGGAAGAGAAGATGATTCCCTTGACATCGTACTTAGGCATCAGTTCCAAAAGGTTGATGAGCGATACGATATTGTTGCGGTAATAGAGCAATGGCTTCTGCACGCTCTCGCCTACTGCCTTGCTGGCAGCGAAATGGATAATACCCTCGATAGCTGGGTATTTCTGGAATACAGCCTCTGTGGCAGCCTTGTCACGCAAATCCACCTGCTCGAAAGCTGGGCGAATACCTGTAATCTTCTCAATGCCGTCCAATACTTCAATCTTAGAATTTGAAAGATCATCTACGATCACTACGTTATAGCCTGCCTGTTGCAACTCTACTGTAGTATGGCTTCCTATGAAACCAGTACCACCTGTTACCAAAATTGTCTGTTTCATTTATTAGAGTTTTGTTTTGTTGAATAATTGATTTCTGTGGGCAAAAGTACTCTTTTTTTTTGAAACGACAAAATAAATGCGAAATTTTTTCGTGTAAGCCAACAATTTTCTTTTTATCACATGGATTGTGACGGATTTCTATAATAATTCTTAAAGAAAGAACCAAGTATCAGAATTTTTTTCTATCTTTGTATTTAAAAATTTTAATATCATTCATTAAACACGAGAAAAATATGGCAAAGTATTTCGCAGAATCAGAATTGATTATCAATGAAGACGGCAGTTGCTTCCATCTTCATTTGCGCCCAGAACAAGTGGCTGATAAGGTTATATTAGTAGGCGACCCTGGCAGAGTGGCTCTCGTTGCCTCCCACTTTGAGGAGAAGGAATGCGAGGTCTCAAGCCGTGAGTTCCATGCCATTACAGGTACTTATAAGGGAAAACGCATCACCGTGCAGAGTACGGGTATCGGATGCGATAATATAGATATTGTGGTCAATGAGTTGGATGCTTTGAAGAACATCGACTTCAAGACCCGCACCGAGAAACCTGAGCACACCACCCTCACCCTCGTGCGCATCGGCACCTGCGGCGGTTTGCAGCCAGAATGTCCGGAAGGCACCTTTGTGGCTTCACAGAAGAGTATCGGTTTCGACGGACTCATCAATTTCTATGCCCGCCGCAATGAGATCTGTGACCTCGAGACAGAGGCTGAATTCAAGCGCCAGGTGAAGTGGATAGACCAGATAGGAAATCCATATTGCGTAGATAATAATAAGGAGTTGCTGGAACAGATTGCTGCCGATGATATGGTGAGAGGAATTACCATTGCCTGTGGCGGATTCTATGGCCCTCAGGGCAGAGAACTCCGTGCTCCGCTCGCCGATCCGGAACTTAATGCAAAGATTGAGGCATTTGAGTATAAAGGATTGCGTGTTAACAACTTCGAGATGGAAAGCTCAGCGCTTGCTGGTCTTTCCCTGCTGCTCGGCCATAAGGCTTTAACCTGCTGCATGGTAATAGCCAACCGTCGCGCCAAGCGTGCTAATACAGGATATAAGAGTACGATCGACAATCTGATCAAGGTGGTGCTCGACAGAATTTAGTTGAAAGGCTTTTTTAAAGGTAAAAAAGTAAAAAGGTAAAAAAGTACAAATTAAAAAAGTACAAATTTAAAAGGGAAATATATAAAAGGATAGATAAATGACAAACTCAGAAGAATGTATTTGCGCCCTTGCCACTCCAGCTGGAGGCGCCATCGGAATCATCCGACTCAGTGGTAGTGAAGCCATCCGTCTTACAGACAAGGTGTTCGTCTCTGTTAGCGGAAAGCAACTGTCTGCCGCTAACCCCAACACCCTTCACTATGGAGAAATCAAAGACAAGGATGGTCATACGATAGATGATGTCTTAGTGAGCGTGTTCAGAGCGCCCCACAGTTATACGGGCGAGGATTCCACGGAGATTTCCTGCCATGGTAGCCGATACATTCTTCAGCAAGTTCTTCAGCGCCTCATAGAAGTTGGTTGTCGTCAGGCAGAACCGGGCGAATATACCCGTCGTGCCTATATGAACGGCAAGATGGACCTCTCGCAGGCTGAGGCAGTGGCAGACCTGATAGCTTCTACCAACAAGGCGACCCATCAGATGGCACTCAGTCAGTTGAAGGGACATTTCAGCAGTGAATTGACCGTTTTGCGCGAAAAACTCCTGAAGATGACCTCCCTGCTCGAACTGGAATTAGACTTCAGCGATCATGAGGAACTGGAGTTTGCCGACCGCAGCGAACTGCGTGCCTTGGCTGCGGAAATAGAAAAGAAGATTACCACCCTCGCCCATTCCTTTGAGACCGGAAATGCGCTGAAACAGGGCGTTCCTGTGGCCATCGTGGGCAAGACGAATGTAGGCAAGAGCACCCTGCTCAACCGCCTGCTGCATGAAGAAAAGGCCATCGTGAGCAATATCCACGGCACTACCCGAGACGTCATAGAAGATACGACCCTCATCGACGGAATCACCTTCCGCTTTATCGATACTGCTGGAATCCGCAAGACGGACGATGTGGTGGAGAACATCGGAATCGAGCGCACCTACCAGAAGATGGAAGAGGCCAAGATAGTGATCTGGCTCCTTGATGCGCTGCCTACGGAAGCGGAAATAGAGGATATGAAGGAGAAGAATCAGGGCAAGAAACTGCTGATGGTTTTCAATAAAATCGATGAGATTTCATTTGATAAGGCTATGCTTTCATCAGATGAGAATAGCCAGACTTCATCTTCCGTTTCATTGTCAGATGAGAATGTTTCTATCTTGAATATAAGTGCCCGTACAGGCGAAAACGTTTCTGATTTGGAGCAGGCTCTCGTCAGGGCAGCCGACATTCCGGAGATTACGGAGAACGATGTAATTGTGACGAGTGCCCGCCATTATGAAGCATTGCTCCGTGCCGACGAATCCCTCTCCCGAGTATTGGAATCGATGGATATGGGCATGAGTGGCGACATCATAGCCGAAGACCTCAAGATGGTGCTGGAAGAATTGGGAGAAATCACCGGTGGACAGATAAGCAGTCAGGAAACGCTGAATAATATCTTCAAGCACTTTTGCATCGGAAAGTGAAGGCGTAGAAAAGGGCTTAAAAAGATACTTGAAAAAAGTAGGAAAGTAGGACTAAAAAGCACTGAATATCAGATAATTAAGGAGATAAAAAACCTTATATTTTAGCCCGGCTTTCATGTGGCCCAAATATACATTAAGTAACTGATATTCAGTTGGTTACGTATGGTGCGTGGGAAAGTAACCCCCTGGACAGCTCTAAAACGAACATTTTTATAACTGCTTGCAAGCCACCTATTTAGGTGGCTTTTTTCGTCTTAACACATTCCATTTGTAATTTGTAGAAACCAATATTTTGGTGTATTTTTGGCTCAAATTTCATTCGTGGCCCTCAATTCTGTGATCAAATGGAAAGCCAAAATTCTATTTTTGGACACTAATTGCAAAATCTGCAAACCTTTCCAGTGACCGACATTTCTCATGTTGGACACCATCATGAAAATTGCTGCAAAAACGTGAAAATTGCTGCAAAAGAATTAGGGGGTCTCATAGGGTACTAAATAGCAAGCAAAAATGAGAATTTTAAGAAAATGTGAGGTATGCGGTGAAGAGTTCATTGCTACCAAAATCACAAATAAGTATTGCTCCAAGAGATGTGCTCGTGTTGTACATCGGAAGAAAGAAGCTGAGAAAAAGAAAAAAGCAAGAGAAAGTAAGAAGGACGATGCTCAGAATTTGCAAAGTCTGGAAATCGCTTCTCGACCTTTCTTGACACCTTCAGATGTTGCATTTCTTCTTGGTGTTAGTGTTACTACTGTGTATCGATGCTTTTACTCTGGAACACTCAAAGCTGTCAGACTACGACGTAAGACATATGTTCGTCGTGAAGATCTTGATAAGTACTTTGAGGAAGCTGGTGCATACAAGAAGAAAAGCTATAAACGCAAAGATGACCAGGAGTATTATACTTTGCGTGAAATCATGGAGAAATATAATATCGGTCGCAAGGCCGTATGGGGACGCTGTGACCGTTTGGGTATTCCAAAAGTCTATGTAGGACGTAACACCTTCTTCAGTAAAAAGGCAGTTGATGCAAAGTTTGCAGACCTTCTTGAAGAAATCGATCTCGACAACTACTATACAATGGATCAGGTGATGGAGATGTATGGTATGACTCGAACTAACGCTATGAGTTTTGTAACCTATCACAAGGTACCAAGGGTAAACAGAAATGGTAAAGCCTATTACTCAAAGATACATATCGATAGTATCAAGCAAAAAGGTAATGAGGTAGATCCGGACTGGTACACTTACGAAGAGATTTCAGAAAAGTATGGCTTAACAAAGGATCAAATTAGCTACACTCTTAAGAATTATGATGTAAGGACAGAGAAGCGAGGTAAGTTCACGATGATCTATAGAACCGACTTCGACAAGATTACTCAACAGCGAATGGGCAACACCAAGAAAGTGGAGAACCTGGATGGAACAGAACGTGTCATCTTCCAAGCAAAGGCACAGGAGAGAGCATGTCCTCCTACTCCAGAAGGATATTACTCTACTGAGGAAGTGGCAGAAATGTTCAAGATTACCATCAAGCATGTCGGTGTGATGACAAGAGAGAACAAAACTCCTAAAATAGCTCTTAAAAATTTCAACTTCTATGAGAAGAAGGCCATTGACATCCTGTATAATCAGAAGCATAAGTATGCGGATATAAATGACTGGATCACTCCTGAAGAGATGAGAGATACCTACAAGATGACGCATGATGCAGTACGTTCATTCATCCACAGGCATAAGATACCTTCAAAAGTTGAATATGGAGTAACCTACTATTCAAAGCAGCACATCCAGGCGCTGAAGACTGGATATTTCGAAGGAAGAGAACGCTACTATTCCGTAGAAGAAGCAATGAAGAAGTATGGAATGACAAAGGATATTGTTCATTATTACGTCAAGCATTACAAAGTCACTAAAGTAAAGAAGGGGCAATTCATGTTCTTTAGAAAAGAAGAATTCGACAGACTCATGGAAAAACGTTTCAAAAATGATGATTTGAAAACAGATTATACTGAATAGTATGATTTACTTTCTCTTTACTGCTGTCAATGTAGTATCATTTAAGAATTTTGCAACCGAATTTTATTAATACAAAAATCAGATATATTATGCAAGTATGTAAAACCGTTAAGCTCCGTATGCGTGACAGACGCAACGGAACAAAGTCACTTTTCCTGGACTTCTGGCCAGGATATAGAGACCCGGAGACGATGGAGTTGATACGCCGTCGCTCACTTGGCATGTACATTTATGCCGATCCTGCCAACAAGCAGGAGAAGCTCTACAATGAGAAGATTCTCGCCAAGGCAGAAGCTATTCGTTGTAAGGTGTACATTGATGTTCTCGATGAGAAATACGATTTCTTCAACCGTGACAGATTGAAGGAGGACTTTCTCGAATATTTCAGAAATATGGTCAATCGCAACTATGTGAAGTGTGATGCAGCCTACAAGCATTTCGAGAAGTTCAGTAAAGGTAAATGTACATTTGAGATGCTTGATGTACTTTATTGCAACAAGTACATGGAATATCTCCTTGACACCAAAGTTTCATCAAGAGGTGGACATGTTATCAAGAAGTCTATTTCCAGAAATACGGCATCAGCCTATTGGAATGTGTTCAAGCAGGTTTTGACAAAGGCATACCGTGAGCGAAGGCTGACAGATGATCTTGCCAGCCTTTTGGAAAACATTTCATGTACAACGCCAGTAAAGCAAAGTCTTACATTGGAGGAAGTTAGAAGAATGTACAACACAGAATGTTCTATTCCGGTGGTTCGAAAGGCAGCTTTGTTCTCTTGTCTGACTGGTCTCCGTATCAGCGACATCCTGAGATTGAAATGGGAAAACATCCGTAGCTATGCTGATGGTGGATATTATCTGGATTTCATTTGCGTGAAGACAAAATGCCAAACCCAGGTTCCAATTGGTGATGATGCATATGCTCTAATCCATCCAAAAACCAACAGAACATATATCTTCCAAGGTTTCAAACGTACTATGACGTATGGTGTGATGCAGAACTGGCTAAAAGAATGCGGTATCGAAAAGCATATCACCTTCCATTGCTTCCGTCATACGTATGCCTCGTTGCAGCTCGAACTTGGTACAGACATCTATACCGTTCAGCATCTGCTCAACCATAAGAATGTCAGCACAACGCAGATCTACGCTTCTCACGCAAATCCAAAAACACGTGAGGCAGCAGGCAGAATTACGTTAACGAACGTGAAAGACGATGCGAAGCCAACAGAAAGCAAGATGTGCCCAAAAGCAAATAAGAGAAAATAAGATTATAATACGGCAAATAAGAGAAAATAAAATATCGTTTAAAGCATTGAAACACAGAATAATAAATAGTGTTTAAGAGACGCATTTTGTTGATACGAAATAGTAGAAAATAGCAAGATTCTCTATATCTTTGCAGTCACAAAAACTCCAAAAAGTAACAATTGCAATGATTAAAAAGTTAAAAGAGAACTTCTTGATTCTCCTCATTTCAAATATGCTCACCATCATTATGGTAGTGGTCGCTCCAAGAATACATGGAGCGATTGCTAACCTGATGGTGACGGTTCCGGACTCTGATTTCGGTTTCTCTTTGCCGATGATATTCTACTATATATCATTTGCCATCATCGTCTGCGCCTTCATTTGCTTACGTAAGCCGCAAGCGGTGAGAGACATCGTGATAAACAATACTGTTTCTTCAAGCGAATCATCCATATCGGATGTAGAGAAAGCGGAAGAAATGCGTGAACGCTATCGCAACAGGCAGTATAGTCTTGAAAGTTCTAAATATGATGCGGTCAAAGACTACACTTACTCAATTCTTTCTCCATATATGACAGATGAGTACTTGGAGATACTGTGTCAGAACATCAAACTGTACGACATCCCTGAATCATGTATTGTTCCTGTGAAAACAAATGGAACCTTGAATACTCTCGACATCAGGCATTACTCCTGGAATATTGGAGAACGCCTTGGCTGGAGCGGTCAGAAACGAGCTACCTTCATAAAGCTATGTTTTCCTACCGAACTCCAGGATGTTGAAGTGGAAAGCATGAGACGTACATTGAGACAGAAGGGCAAATGCGTAATTGAGATAGATGTACCCGATTACAATGATTATCAATTTCATCATCAGAAATAAAGAAAGTTTGTAATATGCAGAACGAAGAAAGACAAATAACATTCAATGACATACCAGAAGTATTGTCAGAGATACTGAAAAGATTCGATCTTCTTGACCAGTCTATGGAACTGATTCGAGAAGAAGTACGCAGGACTAAAAGACCTTCCGTGTCAGATCATATTCCAATGGATGTGAAGGAAGCTTGTGAATTTCTTAAAATCAAGAAATCCACTATGTACACTTACATACAGAACGGAGAAATCCCTGTCAATCAGAAGGGTAAGAAATACACCTTCTTTAGGGATGACCTTATCAAATGGTTAGAATCTGGCTGCAAGATAGAGGCTCCAATCAGCACTATGGAGATTAATCAGATACTCAGCAAAAGGCCAAGACAAAGAACTTTATAGGACAGATAAGTGCCTAAAATTCAGAAGCCTACATTGGATATTCCCTAATGTAGGCTTTTCTTTTGATAATAGTCTAAATAATCATACTGATGTTATTTTTTATACTGAATGCAGATAGACTGCACAATTTTGGTGTATCTTTGCACTGAAATGATGACTTACATAGCAAATAAACGTCAAGTTAAATACACATTTCCGCCTGCTTCATTAAGTAGGCGTATTTCAAATTTATTCATTAACAAAAAGTAATATGAGTCAGAAGAACAATTCCTCTGTGCTCTCTCTTTTTGTGTTTACAATGCTCAGATCATTGTCCAAAACAAGAGATTGAGCTTTCCAAAGATGAGCTTTGGACACTCTATCGTGCTGCTTACGAGCAGTACAAGTTGGAAATCCTTAACGATGGCAAGTTGTATGACAGATATGTCAACGACTTTGTTAGCTATCACCTGCCGGTCTTCTCTTCCGAGGAGCTGATCATCCGCAACCATTTCAAGCATGTATTCAGCTTGTATGAGTTGCTTACCACCAGAAAAGACCTTGTCATCAAGTACTTCACCAAGTCCTCATTTGAGAAAGGAGACTTTGAGACTATGGTTTATGAATTCAACCACATTGAAGTTGTGGTTGAAAGCCCTCGCATTCTGGCTTCATTCACTCCAGAACAGATTCGACTCATTACGAAATTCGCCAATGAGTCGAATTTCTTTGTAGATGGTATCGATGAAGAAACGATGGACGGATTCTTCAAATGTGCGTTGGATGAATCTCTGGTTGTAGTCAACATGCGACAGGTACTTCAATTGCTGTATGCTTTGTCTATCGAGAAGATGATTCCCCACAACTGGGTATCACTTATTGCGGACAATCAGCTGCTCACCCCTAAGAGTACGGGAAAGGCATCCAAGCGAGGTGCTATCAGCAGCCGACTCAGTGAACTGAAGGCTTCATCTGCAAAGTTCCCAAGTGGGGAGTTTCTGGATTTTGCAAAACAACTGAAAGAAATGCGATGAAGTAAAGTAAGTTAAACAACTGAAAAGAAAAATCTCCTTACATCCCCCCTGACACTTCCGAGTGTCAGGAGTAAGGTCAGTTGTATTAGATTTTATTGGGGTAATTTTGCCCCCGAATCGATTCAGTTTCGGGGGTAGCCCCCTTATTGTCTAACATTAAATGTATTAAGAAAATGGGAAATAGTAAAATTGACATGAACATACTTGCCAAGAGAGTTGAACTTTTGGAGATGAGAGTAAAGGAACTCACTTCGGTAGAACCTGAGGCACTTAACGAGCGACTTTCAAAGATTGAGGAAAGATATTTCTCAAATAAAGAGATGCTCACCACCACCGAGGTTGCGGAATATCTTGGCGTTTCTCAGTCTCAGATATACAAGCTCACCATGAACATGGAGATTCCTCACTACAAGCCACAGGGGAAAACCATCTATTTCGACAAGAAGGAGCTTTTGAAATGGATGCGCAACAACCATATCACCCCGGCACGAAAGGACAGTGCCAATAAATAGAGAAGCGTTATGAAAGACAGAAAGAAAAACAAGACCAGAGTTTATTCTGATGTCCAACTGACGGCTCTCTTGGAAAAGTCTGAGATAGTGATTGACCCCTCAAAGTGTAGAAATCAAAATGAAAGAAGCAATGGCAAGAGGAAGAAACAGTAAAAGTGAAAAAGAAGAGTCTGCAGCAGGTTCCCTGGAAGTAGGCATGCTGTGCAAGAGTGCTTTCAACGACAGTGAACTGGAAAGCTATCTCAGACAAGGAGAGATAAAAGCTTCAGAAAAACCGCCCGTACCACCCCAGGTGTTATGGGTCGGTGACTGTACCATTGCCACTTTCGGAAATTTCAGTGCATCAACAGGTAAGGCAAAGAGCAAAAAGACGTTCAACATCACGGCGATGGTAGCAGCTGCGTTAACCAATTCCACGGTACTCAACTACCGGGCAAGTTTTCCAGAAGGAAAGAGACAAATTCTCTATTTCGATACCGAGCAGAGTCGCTATCATTGCCACAACGTTGTTGAGCGAATCTACCGACTGGCAGGACTCAGCCTTAACAAGGAAGACAAGCGCATCAAATTCTATGGTTTAAGGGAGTTCACTCCTACTCTCCGCATTGCCCTCATAGATTATGCGCTAAGAACATTTGATGGTGTGGGACTTGTCGTTATCGATGGCTTGCGAGATCTCATGTATGACATCAACAATGCCAAGGAGTCCACAGACGTAATGACGATGCTAATGGCATGGACGAGCAAGTATGATCTGCATATCCATTGCGTGCTCCACCTTAACAAGAATGACAACAATACTCGTGGTCATATTGGTACAGAGCTGGAGAATAAGGCAGAAACGGTGTTGATTATCAGCAAGAACAAGCAGGATGCCAATATCAGTGAGGTAAGACCCATGCACATGCGAGACAAAGAGTTTTCGAGCTGGGCTTTCCACATTGACGACAACTCTCTGCCTGTACTTGATGTCGGTTATCACGTCACTGTTGTCAAGCCCAAAGACAAGCCGCTCACTTCTCTGCCAGACGATGTTCATACGATGGTACTTCAAAAGATATTCTCCAAGAGTACTCCACAGAGATACGTCGATCTGGTAAAGGCTCTGGGTGAAGCTTACGCCGAAGAAGGCTACAAGCGTGGTGATAATGCAGTGAAGGAGATGCTAAAGATTTTCAATGAACGAAAGCTGATAACAAAAGAAAAAGACGGCTACCATTATCACCCTACCCTGTTTCCGTCCAAGTGAGTTTACGAGTTTAAGTTTAACCGGGTATATATATATTAAACTAATATGTGCCCATAAAATATGTAACAGCATGACTATAGAAGAAATCAAATCAGTCAGCATTGTGCAGTTCCTGGAATCACAGGGCTATCATCATGTCTATATATTAAAGGAGAACTATTGGTATCTGTCTCCTTTTAGGACTGAGGCATCGCCTTCATTCAATGTCAGTCCCAAGAAGAATCTATGGAATGACTTTGGAGCAGGCGAAGGTGGCAACCTCATCAATCTGGTTCAGAAAATGAATCCTTCCTGGAACAACCATGAAGTTCTGACCTATCTGGAACAGAAGATAAAGGAACACCATCTTCAGTATTCAGAGGATTATGAAGCCCAAAGGAAGGAAGATGAGAGAAAGGAAGCCTGGAAGCAAGACCAAGCTGCCCAGCGAGAGAAGGCAAAAGAAGCCAGCACCATCATTGAGCGTATTGTTGGGCTCAGTCACCCTTATCTCAGAGACTACATTTTGCAGAGACGAATAGACTATGACATAGCCAAGGAGTATTGCAAGGAAGTACATTATCGTATCTATGACAAGAGTTACTATGGCATAGCCTTCGAGAATATCGAGGGCGGAATGGAAGCCAGAAACAAATACAGCAAACGAAGCATCGGCAAAAAGTCGATTTCAATCATCAGACCAAACAACGAGCCACATAAAGAATGCTGCATCTTTGAAGGTTTCTTTGATATGCTGACATACGCCAGTATCAAGAAATGGATAACAGGAAATGAGCTTTGCTTGCCACATGAATGCGACTATCTCGTTCTCAACTCTGTCAGTAACATCAAGGTTCTGATGCCATACCTGCAGGAATACTCCGTGATACATTGTTATTTTGATAACGATGATGCAGGTGCAAAGACTGTAGAGAAGATAAAAGCTGCTTATCAGGATAAGGTGGTAGATGAATCCCATCGATATGTCAACTACAAAGATGTTAATGATGTAATCAATGGTATCATCAAACCACCCAAATAGTGTGAAACTGCCATGACACTAACCAATCAGGAGGTTCTCTTTCGAGAGGGTCTCCTTTTTTTGTTTTATACGCCCTTTCGTTATTCTATAGTATGATTATTAAAATATTATCATACTTCTTTTATAATCTGTGTTAAGACTGAAACAGTTTTAGCTTTGTTTTTTCATTTATCGCACAAATATATGTTCCTTTGCACTGTTTTTGGGAAATACGCCGACTCGTCGGATGTAAGTTCCGAGTATGATAACAATAAAAATAACAAATAAAATTCAGATTGAAAATGTCAGGATTCGTAATTTTTGCGCTCGTCCTCACTTTTGTGTATGTAGTGTACTTTGCAGTAATGATCACATTAGACCTACATGGAAAGAAGGATGAAAAGAAAACAGAAGAAGAGACCTATGATGTAGGTGATTTGACCAATGAGGAACAGCCAGTTGCAATCGAAGAACGCAACGAGGGTCCTGACGAGGGTGACATGACCTTCACGGAGCAAATCATGGATGATGGACTCAGAGTTGTCAACCCGACAGGAAACGTGCCATATCCGCAACCTCCTTCAGATGAAGAGCAATCGCAGCAGCCACAGTCACATACCGTGACCAGTGACGAACTCAACGAGAAGAACCATGAGATTTTGGAGCACATAGATCCAGTGCCACAATGCAGTTACCTCTCAGATGAGTTTATGCAGAATCTCAACAATAAGCACAACACCCGAAAAATAGAAAAGAAGAATGCCAGAGATAAGCTGTAAACACAATCTTTTGTTTGCCATAATGTTAATAGGTGTCATGCTCTTCCAGCCAATGTTGGCATCAGCCAAATGCGGAGGTGTCGATTATAGCTGGGGAGCAGACGCACTGAGCAATGCTCATGACTTTACGGTAACAATGATGCTCTATGTAGTCTATCTGGTGTATGCCATAGCTGCCATCGTAGCCATCATAGGAGCTTTGCAAATCTATATAAAGATGAATACGGGCGAAGGTGACGTAACCAAATCCATCATGATGCTGATTGGAGCCTGCCTTTTCATGATAGGTGCAACTATCCTGTTCCCTGCATTCTTCGGTTATAATATAGTATAAGGTAAAAAGATAGGATAACAAAACATCTCAACCTGCAGGAGAGATAAATGAGTGTAATTTTTTTAAGTAACATCAAAAGAAATCAAATGAAGAAAATCAAGAATTTCGCAAAAAAACTTTTCAGTGCCAAGCGTATGAAGACGCTCGCCATGCTCCTTTTCTGTGGAACATTGGCGACCTATGCACAGAACGCAGCTGGTGATTACACAGCCGGAACAGATGCCCTCGCTACTGTGACGGAGGAGATTGCCAAGTATGTACCTTTTGTGGTTAAGCTCTGCTATGCCATTGCCGGTGTAGTTGCCGTTGTAGGTGCTATCAGCGTTTACATCGCTATGAACAATGAGGAGCAGGATGTCAAGAAGAAGATCATGATGGTTGTTGGCGCATGTATCTTCCTCGTTGCTGCAGCCCAGGCTCTGCCTTTGTTCTTCGGCCTCTAATCTATCGTTCAAGCATTAAAGAATACATCATGTCAGGAGAAGTAAACGAAAATCAGTACGTAAGCTATCCCATGTTCAAGGGTCTCCAGAAGCCCCTTGAATTTATGGGGTTCCAGGGACGCTACATCACCTGGGCAGCCTGTGCCATTGGTGGAGCCATCCTCGGCTTTATCATAGCATATTGCATCCTTGGCTTTGTGGTTGGTCTTGTGGTTCTTGCTGTTTCCCTCTGTTCGGGAGCTGCTCTCATCTTCTTCAAACAGAAGAAAGGGTTGCATACCAAGAAGGAAGAGCATGGTGTGTTCATCTATGCTTGTTCGCATAGAATGTAATCAAACAAAATTCAAACGTAAACAAATGAGCAAGTGTGTTGAAATCTGAATAGTGTAAATCGGTAGGCTCACCCTCTCGCAAGGATGAGCCTATCTTCATTTGATAAAAGAGCAAATAACAATGATCATATATGTAATCATAGCATTTGTAGCAATACTCATAGGCATGGCTATCTCAGTCTCTGCCTTTGGAACCGGAGGAAAGCGCAAGAAGATCTTTCAGGACATCTACTTCTCTGTTGAAGATGTGGATGGCATTGGCGTGCTCTATACCAAGACTGGCGAATACTCAGCCATTTTGAAGATGGAGAACCCAGTGCAGAAGTATTCTGCAAACATAGACAGCTACTATGAGTTCAATCATCTTGTCACCGCACTTGCCCAGACCCTCGGTGAAGGCTATGCCATTCATAAGCAGGATGTCTTCGTGCGTAAGCAGTTCCAGGATGAGAGTAACGACAACCATGAGTTCTTGTCAGAGTCTTACTTCAAGTATTTCAATGGACGTTCCTATACCGACAGCCAGACTTATCTGATTATCACCCAGGAGAATAAGAAAAGCCGTATCTTCTCTTTTGACAGCAAGAAATGGCGTGACTTTGTGGTGAAGATCCGAAAAGTCAAAGACCAGTTGAAGGACTCTGGCGTGGAAGCCTCCTACCTGGACGGAAATACAGCTCGTGAATATGTTGACCGCTATTTCTCCATGAACTTCAACGACAAGGTTGTGTCTATGACCAACTTCAAAGTCGATGAAGAGTCTATCAGCATGGGCAACAAACGATGCAAGGTGTATAGTCTTGTTGATGTTGATTGTGTCAGCACACCATCTATAGTCCGTCCTTTCACCAACATTGAGGTGAACAATGTTTCCATGCCAGTGGATATGGTATCATTGGTTGACAGCATTCCTTCTGCCGATGTAGTTGTGTATAACCAGATGTTCTTCATTCCTAACCAGAAAAGAGAACTCTCCCTACTCGACAAGAAGAAAAATCGTCATGCCAGTATGCCAAATCCAAGCAACCAGATAGCCGTGGAGGACATCAAGAAGGTGCAGGATGTGATAGCAAGAGAAAACAAGCAGTTGGTATATGCCCACTTCAACCTTGTCGTTGGAGTACCTATAGATGCTGATATTCAGAAATGTACCAACCATCTGGAGAACTCCTTTGGTCGATTGGGCATTCATATCAGCAAAAGAGCCTACAACCAGTTGGAACTATTTGTCAACTCATTCCCTGGTAATTGCTACTCCACCAACCCAGAGTATGACCGATTCCTGACTCTCAGTGATGCAGCAGCCTGCCTCATGTACAAAGAGCGCATTCAGCATAGTGAGGAAACGCCTTTGAAG
Source organism: Prevotella sp. AM42-24 (assembly GCF_003461825.1). Taxonomy (NCBI): domain Bacteria; kingdom Pseudomonadati; phylum Bacteroidota; class Bacteroidia; order Bacteroidales; family Prevotellaceae; genus Prevotella; species Prevotella sp. AM42-24. The sequence continues at coordinate 147,765 of NZ_QTXV01000001.1, forward strand.
ATTTACTATACAGACCGCCAAGGTGTGCCTGTGGCCATCGACATCAGCGGAAAGGAAGGAAAGAACAAGATAACGGACAACTCCAATTTCTTCTGCCTCGGTCCGTCTGGAAGTGGTAAGTCCTTCCACATGAATAGTGTAGTCCGTCAGATGTGGGAACAGAACACCGACGTTGTGATGGTTGATACCGGTAATTCATATGAAGGACTCTGCGAATATGTTGGTGGCAAGTATATCAGCTACACAGACGAGCATCCTATCACGATGAATCCTTTTGCCATCAAGCGTGAGGAGTTGAACATCGAGAAGATAGGCTTCCTGAAAAATCTGGTCATGCTCATCTGGAAAGGAACCCAAGGTGAAGTCACCAAGACGGAAGACCGTCTCATAGAGCAGGTTATCACGGAATACTTCGATGAATACTTCATGAAGAAACAAATAGAGAACCTGTCGTTCAACACTTTCTACGAGTACAGTAAAGTCCGTATTCCTCAGATTATAAAGGAGAACAACCTGGCAGGAATTGACTTGGCATCCTACAACTATCTGCTGAAGGACTTCTACAAGGGCGGTAGTCATGAGCTTACACTCAATGAGAACCTCGACACAAAGCTGTTTGATGAGACCTTCATCGTCTTTGAGATTGACTCCATCAAGGATGACCCTCTCCTCTTCCCTCTTGTTACACTTATCATCATGGACGTTTTCATCCAGAAGATGCGTATCAAAAAGAACCGCAAGGTGCTTGTCATTGAAGAGGCATGGAAAGCCATAGCTTCGCCAATGATGGCAGAATATATCAAGTACCTCTACAAGACAGCCCGTAAGTTCTGGGCATCGGTGGGTGTGGTTACTCAGGAGATCCAGGACATTGTGGGAAGTCCTATCGTGAAGGAAGCCATCATCAACAACTCTGATGTGGTGATGCTGCTTGACCAAAGCAAGTTCCGTGAACGTTTCGACGAGATCAAGGCAATCCTTGGCTTGACAGATGTGGACTGCAAGAAGATCTTCACCATCAACCGACTTGAAAATAAGGAAGGCAGAAGCTTCTTCCGAGAAGTCTTTATCCGAAGAGGAAGTGTCGGAGGCGTGTTTGGAGTTGAGGAACCTCACGAGTGCTATATGACCTATACCACCGAGCGAGCAGAAAAGGAAGCGCTGAAACTCTACAAGAAAGAGTTGCAATGCGACCATCAACATGCCATCGAAGCCTATTGCCGAGACTGGGAACTGTCAGGAATCACCAAATCCCTACCATTTGCCCAGAAGGTGAACCAGACTGGCCATGTGCTGAACCTCAAACCCAAGAGGAAATTTGATGAGTATATGTAACAAGTCATAAACGATAATATTCAAACAATGAAACGCTATCTGATAATACTTACTCTCTATCTCTGTGCCGTAGTACCGACGATGGCACAGTACTACAGTGTAAACTATGACAAACGCACTGTAGAAGCAATGACAGCCGCTTTTGCAACAGAGGCAGCTACTGAGGCGTATTATGCCGAACAGGTAGCTAAGATACGTGAACACTATCAGGCGGCAGAGGTGGCTGCGGCAGGAATCTTTACTTCAAAGTTCCTTGACCGTAAAGCCCTCACCCATCTGGGACTATGGACAAGTTCGACGGAGAACTACTATTACCGCCGTATCTACAACATGGTGTCGGCCAAGATCATGCCGAAGATATGGACTGTAGCTGGAATGATGCTCAAAAGTCCACAGAATGCTCTCTACTGGGGAAGCTATTTATATAAGGTATGTGAAGAGACCAAGACTCTCTGCTATCAGTTTGAGTCAATCGTCACCAACAGCACCCTCTCGTTCAAGGATATTGCATTTCTGGAGATCAACCAGGAATTGGCGGCTATTCTGAAACTCTCGGAGTTGGGTAACGTAGATTGGGAAGCGATGTTTGACAACTTTTCCGGGTTCGGTTCCAACTTTACGAAGGAGAATCTGAAGGAAGACATAGACAACCTGTATGCCATGGGAGTCAACCTTGCCTCTGCTGGAGCTGGTAATGCTGTAGGCTCAATCCTTGGCAACAGTAGTTTCAGTGGTACGATGATGGATAAGACAAGCAGCGTCATTGAGATTGCAGAAAATGTGTATGGACTCTACAACAGTCTGTCTGCAAATGCAGGCAATACGCTCTTGCAGTTTGTTGGAGGAAGGGACAGCATTGCAAATCTCTTCTCTTTATCGAACTACAATCTGACCTCTTGGGTAACAGACTATGCCCGTGAAGGAATGGGACAATACTACACCCAGCGATGGTATATCTATAGAGTTGATGCCGGTAATGTGAAGCTGTGCGATTACTATCCACCTACAGACAATGATGCCATCATCAAAGGTGATCACTGGTATCGTATCAGCACAAAGGACAAAAACTATACTCCAACATCGGCAGAAAGAGAAGCTGCATTGAGAAACTCTGAAAGCCATGCAGGATGGAGTCGAAGTGATGTTCAGCAGCATAACAACTCGAATGACGGCTACAATTATAGCATAACCTACTATATGTCAGGCTATATTCTCAGCAAGAAGAAAAGTGGTCAATATGCTAAAGCCTATGCTTACGAGATTCATGTTTCAAAGAGCTGGTATAAAAAGGAAGTTGCCTATGAGGATGTCTTTGATTCCTACACAATGGACATGAACACGTTCAAAGCCGGATTGAATGCACGACTGAAAGAACTCAATGATAACGAGGAAGGTTACACCTACTATCTTTCAAGTGATGCAAAGAGATACTATCAGACAACCGATGCCAAGAAGATTGCAGGATGTGAAACAGCAACCATCAGTGTTACCTGCCATGGCGGTACCAAACTTGGTGAAGCGTCAACCCAATACAAGTGTTCGAGTTGTGGAAGTAGCGTAAATGGTCACACCAAGCAGTGTGCTATGGTCACAAGTGTCACTCATGAAAGTGTCAACACCTCAGAGATTGATTCCAAGATTGCGGAGACAGAGAGGAAAATAGCTTCTCTTCAGTCAGAAATCACAAACTTGGAGGTAGAAAATTCGGAACTTCTGAGAAAAATCAAGAATTCAAATGTGAATGATGCTGCGAGGTATCGTCAACAGTACAATGCCAACAAAGACCGCATCACAGCATTGAAGTCTGATAAAAGCACTGCCGAATCAGAACTTGCCCAGTACCAAAAGGCAAAGCAAGAGGCCATTGATGGAGAAAATGCAGTGACAGATGATTATTACCGCATACCGGCCATCATGCAGGATTGCAAGACTGCCTATAATCTCAGTTGGAATGGGTCGGGGGCTTGGGAAGGTAATACTTTCGTTCGTACTGCTTCCATGCCTAATATCAATGGTGTCATCACCTTCAAGGCAGCAGTCTCTATAGCAAGAAAGCCTAAGTACTTCATGGGCATCAAGATACACCGTGCCATTGTGCAGATTTCATGGACTCTGACCACGGAATATAGCGATACGCAAGTTGTGGCTGTAGTAAACCTCGACCCGGCTAAGACCGATGAAGAGAAAGCAGCCGAAGTGAATGCCAAACTTGCAGAAATTGCCCGTGAATATCCAGACTGTGATCCAACGGTTGAATATGCCAAGAGTAGCCCTGTAGAATCAGACAATACGGATGATACCTATCATTTGCTCTGGTCAAGTGACCGTCTGGAGATTGCACGCCAGATAGACAGCCGTCTCACCAAGATATTTGCCGATTTGGTGTCATTGGAGAAGATGATGCACTACAAGCATTCCATCATAGACATTTTAAGAAGTGTCGCTCCCCCACTGAATGACGAGCAAGGCAGAAGACAGACTCTCATTGAACAATGCAGGAAACGATGGTTGCGACATGCAGCCGATAGTGGACATTCAGATAGTTATAACGGAAAATATGATGACGATGAAGAAGACAACAGTGAATAGCAAGATACTGACAATACTCATTTGTCTGTTGACTCTTTTGCCTTCAGCAGCAAAGGCTCAGGTAGGCTTTGATGCAGTTTCTATCGAGGCCTATATCAAAGACCACAAGCAACAGCGCAGTCTGCTGCTTGTGCGTTCCACCTTGGAGGCAAGCAATAAACTGCTGCATGACTACAGCGGCGATGCCAACATTGGATTCAGGGACATCAACAAGGAACTGGATAAGTACACCAGGGCATTTGATGTGATTGACATTCTGTATCAGTCACTCCGTACCAGTCTCAATGTGTACAGCACCTATGAGAATGTGAGTGACAAAGTCGGTGACTATAGAAAGATGCTCAATGATTTCAGGAAGAAATGCCTGGAAAGAGGAAACATCATGAGTACCGATACGCTGATTATCACCATCAACACCAAGGCTTTGGCTAAGATTGCAGATGAAGGCGACAATCTCTATAGGTCAGTCAGTGATTTGCTGCTATATGCTACTGGAGCTGCGGCATGTTCAACGTCAGATTTGCTTCTCATCATTACGAGCATCAACAACTCGCTCGACAACATCAACAAGCATCTCAACAAGGCATACTTCGAAACATGGAGATATATCCAAGTGAGAATCGGCTATTGGAAAAAGCACGTGTACCGTGCCAAGAGCAAAGAGGAAATCATAAGTGATGCCTTTGGAAGATGGAGAGGCGCTGGATATTTAGGCTATTAGGATAATAAATAAAAAATCAATGAATATGAAACATTTAATATCTTCACGGACAGCACTTTGCTTATGTGGCTTGACGTTATGCTTTAACGCATCAGCCCAAGGATATGTGAGTTACAACCATGATGCAGCCAAGATGAATCAGATTACGGTTCAGGAGATTGGTTCTGGTGGTCTCACTCCTGCATTCTATTATGATGCCTTACACAACAGCTATCAGAAGACTTCAGCAAAAAAGAACAAGCAGTTTTTCAGAACCATGGCAGGAGTCTCTGCATATCAGCAGGTGGATGTTGCTGACAGTATCAAAGCATCTCTTACCCAACGAGCAGAAATAGAAGCACTCAACATTGCAGACCGGCAGATTGACATTGCCTGGCTTGCAGAAGGAACCAAGATCAACTCCAAGCTCTCGGACTTTCAGGCGAATATTGACCGAATAGTAAGCGCTGGTGGTTCTGTTTCAGACAAGACACGATGGACAGAATACTACAAGATGTACAAGACTGCCATCAAGGAGATGCAGGAAGCCTATATGCCCAATGCCCAGCGCAAACAGCAGTTTCTTGCCATCTATGATGACATTACCAAGCAGAATGAGACACTTATCTCCTTTTTAGTCCAACTAAGCAACAAGAGAAAGACCTCCTCCTTGCTTGCTGCACGACTTGAAAGAAGAAACAATGTAGCCAGCCACGCATCATCAGCAATCAGCAGATGGCGTGAAGCAGGCAAAAAGAATATAGGAAATAACTCTGGAGGCTCAGGAACTGATGACTCCCAAGACAATAACATAGTAAGACAATAAAACATGGCAGATTCAAACATCCTTTCCGATTTCGGTATCAAGATCCTCGAACAGGAGATTGATGATGTGATATTCCAGACCAACGAGTTCCTTTGTGATGCCACGTTCACAGGCTCCCAAGGTCCATTTTGGTGGATATTGCAGATGTGTATGGCTCTGGCTGCGCTGTTCTCGATAGTCGTAGCTGGCAGTATGGCCTACAAGATGATGGTAAAGCATGAGCCGATAGACATCATGAAGCTGTTCAAGCCTCTTGTGGTCAGTGTCATTCTCTGTTGGTGGTACCCACCTGCAGATACCGGCATAACAAACAGCGGCAGCAGCTGGTGTGTACTTGACTTTCTCTCCTATATCCCTAACTGCATAGGTTCATACACCCACGACTTGTATGAAGCAGAGTCTGCACAGATTGAGGATAAGTTTGAAGAAGTCCAGGAACTCATCTATACACGAGACACTCTTTATAACTCATTACAGGCTCAGGCAGACGTAGCCCATTCCGGCACATCGGATCCAAACCTGATAGAGTCCACCATGGAACAGGCAGGTGTGGATGAAGTGACGAACATGGAAACTGATGCTTCAAAGCTCTGGTTCACGTCACTCACAGCTGGTGCAGTGGTAGGCATAGACAAGGTAATCATGCTCATCGCATTGATAGTCTTCCGCATAGGCTGGTGGGCAACCATCTATTGCCAACAGATACTCCTGGGTATGCTGACGATATTCGGTCCGATACAATGGGCATTTTCTCTCTTGCCGAAATGGGAAGGAGTCTGGTCAAAGTGGCTGATACGTTATCTCACGGTACATTTCTATGGAGCAATGCTATACTTCGTGGGCTTTTATGTTCTGTTACTATTTGATATAGTGCTCTGTATTCAGGTGGAGAACCTTACTGCCATTACCGAAAGTGAGCAGACGATGGCAGCATACCTGCAGAACTCGTTCTTCTCTGCCGGTTATCTGATGGCAGCAAGCATTGTGGCATTGAAATGTCTGAACCTCGTTGCAGACCTTGCAGCATGGATGATTCCAGAAGGAGATACAGCTTTCTCTACCCGAAACTTCGGTGAAGGTGTGGCACAGCAAGCCAAGATTTCAACCCAAGGCATGATTAGCAAAGTGATGTAAACAGCAAATAATACATATATAATAAGGTATGGTAATAAAGAATCTCGAAAATAAAATCAAGTTGGTGATGATCATCTGCTCACTCTTCCTTGTGGGCTGCATCATCATCTGTATCTCCAGCATTTGGACAGCCAAGCAAATGGTTTCGGATGCTCATCAGAAAGTGTATGTGCTGGATGGCAATGTTCCTATTCTCGTTCAGCGCAGCACCATGGAAGAAACACTCGATGTGGAAGCAAAGAGCCATGTGGAGATGTTCCACCATTACTTCTTCACTCTTGCGCCAGATGACAAGTACATCAAATATACAATGAATAAAGCCATGTATCTGGTCGATGAAACGGGTCTTGCGCAGTACAATACGTTGAAGGAGAAAGGCTTCTACTCAAACATCATGGGTACGAGTGCCGTGTTCAGCATCTTCTGTGACAGTATAAAGTTCGACAAGGAGAAGATGGAGTTCACCTACTATGGCAGACAGCGTATTGAGCGACGCACAAGCATTCTTACCAGAGAACTTGTGACGGCAGGTCATTTGAAGCGAGTTCCCCGAACTGACAATAACCCACATGGTTTGCTCATCACCAACTGGAGAACCCTTCTCAATAAGGATATAGAACAAAAGACCAAACTGACATATTGATATGGGATGGAAGAAAATGTTTATCGGTGAAAAGATGCCAGACAAAGATGATCCTCAATATCGTCAGAGATATGAGACTGAGGTGCAGGCAGGACGCAAGTTTGCCAAGACTATGAAGCTTGATGTGCTTGCAGCCAAGGTACAACTGTTTGCTAATGACCATAAACGGTTGTTCCTCTACCTTGTATTTGGTTTCATAATCTTCTGTTTTGGTCTGAACATCTACAGGTTGGTAGTGGTGTATAGTCATCAACAGTCAAGACAAAGTGCTACGGAAAGGCAAGAGCAGATGTTGCGTCTGCGACACAGCAAAGTCTGGAAAGCTGTTGAAAATGCCTACACCACGCATCCTGCCATGAATAGAGATAATCAAAAGAATAATAACGAAAAGATAGAAAACGATGGACGCATTGAAAAAGATTAACTGGAAACAGCCCAAGTATATGATACCGCTTATCATTTACTTTCCTCTGTTGTTTGTCGGCTACTTCGTCATTGACCTCTTTCATACGGAGAAGGCAGAGGTTCCTGATGGTCTCACTACGACCGAGTATCTTAATCCAGACCTGCCTGATGCCAAAATGAAGGGAGACGGTATTGGTAACAAGTATGAGAGTATGCTCAAATCATACGGTAAGATAGACGATTATTCAGCAGTAGGAAACATTGAACGCAATGAAGAAGATACCAAGGAAGAGTATGATACAAAGTACTCAGATGAAGAACGTAAACAGGTGGAAGCCCAGGAAGCCGAGAAACTCTCTGAGATGCAAAGGCAGCTACAGGAGAGCGCACAGAAAGGCCAGGAAATCGCCAAAGGCAACAATTCTGCAGAAAATGATCGCTTAGCTCGTGGCAAACAGCGTGAGCAGGAGGCGATGGAAGAACTCAATCGAGCCATTGCCCAGGCAAGGATGCAGGCTCAGCAGGTCTCTACCCCATCCATGCAGGCCGAAGTAACTGCCAAAACGGGCGATGCCAAGGAAGGAAAGGTTGAAATTCCGGAAAAGAAGAAGACCGATGATGAACCGCATGAGGTCGTCAAGAAGGTCAAGGTTACTTCCGACTACTTCAACACCCTGTGTGACAATGACAAGGAAGCTGGACTTATCAAGGCTATCATAGACGAGAACATCAAGGCGGTGGATGGATCAAGAGTACGACTTCGTCTGCTCGATGATATTGTCATCAATGAAACGGTCATTCATAAAGGTTCCTACATCTATGCCACCATGAGCGGCTTCGGTTCACAGCGTGTCAAGGGCACAGTCAAGAGTATCATGGTAGATGATGACATCGTCAAGGTAAACCTTTCGCTCTATGATACCGACGGACTTGAAGGATTATATGTACCAAGCAGCCAGTTCAGAGAGACCACAAAAGATGTTGGTAGCGGTGCTTTGAGCAACACTTCAACCCTTACCAACAGCACATCTACTGGAGGTGGCAATCTGGCATCCTGGGGAGCACAAGCCGTTACCAATGCCGTTCAGAAGACAAGCAACGCCATCAGTAAGGCCATCAAGAAGAACTCTGCCAAGCTGAAATATGGAACCTTTGTGTATCTCATCAATTCACGTTCAAACCAGAAAGATAAATAATAAACATATACGAATATGAAGACTATCAAGAAAATCTGCGCATTGGCAGTATGCGCATTAGCCTCCCTCCCATCCATGGCACAACAGACGTATCTGGAAATGGAGCAGCTTACCATTAATGAGAATGTCACAACAGTCATTACCGCCTCAGAGCCAGTCCGTTTCGTTGACATTTCTACGGATGCCGTGGTCGGTGACCAGCCAATCAACAATACCATCCGTCTGAAACCCAAGGAAGGTGCTACTGTTCATGCAGATGGTGACATCCTTGCTATTGTGACGATAGTTACAGAGCGTTACAGAACCCAGTACGCTCTGATATACACTACACGAATGCAGGAAGCAGTCACAGACAAACAGATTCTTGCTTCGGAGAAGATTCCATACCATAATCCTTCTGTATCTATGAGTACTGAGGATATGACCAGATATGCCCGAAAGATATGGAACTCACCGGCAAGAATACGAAATGTGAGCACCAAGCAACACAGAATGACCATGAGGTTGAACAACATCTACTCTGTAGGAGAATACTTCTTCATTGATTTCAGCATCGAGAACCGCACCAATATCCGCTTTGACATCGACGAGATGCGTATCAAGCTGAATGACAAGAAGGTTTCCAAGGCAACTAATGCCCAGATGATTGAACTTACGCCAGCTATGGTGCTTGACCAGTCCAAGACCTTCAAATATGGTTATAGAAACGTTCTCGTCCTAAAAAAGATGACATTCCCTAACGACAAGGTGCTAACTATTGAGATTTCTGAGAAGCAGATTAGTGGAAGAACCATCAGTTTGGATATAGACTATGAAGATGTTCTGTATGCCGACTCATTCAACTCATACTTAATGATGGAGGAATAAGACGATGAAGAAATACATTTTGTCATTGATGATGGGACTGTGCGTTTCAGTCTCATCATTCGCCCAGAGCCATAGCGACCGAATATCCGTTGGTGCAGGAGCCTTATATCAGAGAGGCTTGGATGCCACAATCTCATGGGAACATGAAACACGCTACCACAACGCTTGGGAGTACTTCATCAACGGTTACATCAAATGGGATGAATGCGCATCATGTGGACACGTCTGTCCTGAGTCTTTTTGGAATAACTACCGTACATGGGGAATAGGCGCTGCCTACAAACCCTGTGTGGCAAGAGGCAGGAACAACTACGGAAACCTCCGAATTGGCGCAAGTGCTGGCAGTGACACTGACAAGTTTGTCGGTGGCTTGCATGTCGGTTACGAGCATAATTTTGCCCTACGTCATGGGTGGGGATTGTTTGTTCAAGCCAAATGTGATCTCACTCTTCCCAAACGGGAAGACTTGTTTCGCACTGGCATCGTGATAGGATTCAAGATACCCACATTAAAGAAATAGCAACAATGAAGATACTACATATCATTTGTGCTACTCTCATGGCAGTAGCATTTGCCTCATGCGATGAGCATCGAGACTTTCCTGATACGGCAATGAAGACCTGCGACATTCTCTGTACAGATGGCAAAGTCGTAAGATTTGAGGAAGTTAAGTCCCAAAATAAGACTCCTATAGCCGTGGTATTCTATGTGAATCAGAACGATGACATCCAAGGCACAGGCTATGCTGTCTATCTAAAGGACATTGAGCCGTTTGCATACTCAGACTCTCTCGGATTGAAGCATAACACATCAGCTGATATTGCAGCATTCGATGGCAATGGAAATACGCATGCCATGTATTCTACTGGCACTTCGCCTGCAGCTTCAGCAGTCTTCGACCTGTGGCAATATGGTCAGAGTGCCTACATCCCTTCCGTTGCTCAGATCAAACTCTTGTATCAAGCACGCAGTGCGGTTAATACGTATATTCGCAAGTGCGGAGGCGATGTGATTCCAGACAATCCGGATGAGTGTTGGTATTGGACATCGACAGAGGTTAAAGACCAGGAAACTACCAAAGCCTGGCTATACTCGTTAGCTTCAGGGGCACTTCAAGAAACACCAAAGACGCAAGTACATAAAGTCCGACCTATCATCACTTTATATAATTAGTATTAAATATTCACTATAACACAAGAATAAGGTCTCATGGAGGAAACAAAAGAATTACAGACCATGTATAAGATATTCCGCTGTCTGATATACTTATCATTGATAGTGGAGTTCTTTGAGTATGCTATAGACCCAGCGTTGCTTGACTATTGGGGTGGCATTGTTTGTGACATTCATAGCCGTGTAAAGAGGTGGTTTATCTATATGGATGGCAACCTCGTATGGAGCAAGATTGCTACCATCGTGCTTATCTGTATCACTTGCATTGGCACCCGAAACAAGAAACATTTGGAGTTTGATGCTCGTCGTCAAGTGTTCTATCCGTTGGTGGGTGGACTGTTCGTTACCATACTGTCTATATGGCTTTTCGGTCATCGTATGGACATGAGGTTCTATACCATCAGTCTTAACATCTGGCTCTACATGGCTGTCTCCATTCTTGGTACCATCTGCATCCATGTTGCCCTCGACAATATCTCCAAGTTCCTGAAGGAAGGATTGCTCAAAGACCGTTTCAACTTCGAGAACGAGTCTTTTGAGCAATGCCAGGAACTGCAGGAGAACAAGTATAGCGTAAACATCCCGATGCGCTATTACTACAAGGGCAAGTTCCGCAAAGGTTGGGTGAATATCGTGAATCCTTTCCGAGGAACATGGGTAGTTGGTACTCCTGGTTCCGGTAAGACTTTCTCCATCATTGAGCCGTTCATCCGCCAGCACAGTGCAAAGGGCTTTGCTATGGTTGTCTATGATTACAAGTTCCCGACTCTTGCGCAGAAGCTGTATTATCACTACAAGATAAACCTGAAAGCCGGGAAGGTGCCACAAGGATGCAAGTTCAATATCATCAACTTTGTGGATGTGGAATACTCCAGACGTGTGAATCCTATTCAGCAGAAATACATCGGCAATCTTGCTGCAGCCAGTGAAACGGCAGAAACCCTTTTGGAGTCTCTGCAAAAAGGTAAGAAGGAAGGTGGTGGCGGTAGCGACCAGTTCTTCCAGACATCAGCGGTCAACTTCCTGGCAGCTTGCATCTATTTCTTTGTCAACTACAAGAAGGTGCCATACGACAAAAACGGCAATCCTCTTATTGCAGAGATGACAACAGAGCCAAAGACTCATCGTCCGAAACCTACTGGCAGAGTCTTCGACCATACCGGCAGAGAGGTGGAACCAGAGTATTGGCTTGGGAAGTACAGTGACATGCCACATATCCTTTCTTTCCTCAATCTCGATTACCAGACTATCTTTGAGGTTTTGGAAACAGATCCAGAGGTTGCTCCTCTCCTTGGCCCATTCCAGACTGCCATGAAGAATAAGGCTATGGAACAGTTGGAAGGTATGATTGGTACACTCCGTGTCTATACCTCCCGATTGGCTACCAAGGAGTCTTATTGGATATTCCACAAGGATGGTGATGATTTTGACTTGAAGGTGTCAGATCCGAAGAATCCGTCATATCTACTCATCGCTAACGACCCAGAGATGGAAAGTATTATTGGTGCGTTGAATGCTTTGATTCTGAACCGCCTCGTCACCCGTGTCAACACTGGCCAGGGTAAGAATATCCCTGTCAGCATCATCGTGGACGAGTTGCCTACGCTCTACTTCCACAAGATTGACCGACTTATCGGTACTGCCCGAAGCAACAAAGTTAGCGTGGCTCTGGGTTTTCAGGAGTTGCCACAGCTTGAATCTGACTACGGAAAGGTGGGTATGCAGAAGGTTATCACAACTGTAGGTAACGTGGTGAGTGGTTCAGCAAGAGCAAAAGAGACTTTGGAATGGCTCTCTAATGACATCTTCGGAAAGGTGGTTCAGTTAAAGAAAGGTGTGACCATCGACCGTGACAAGACTTCCATCAATCTCAATGAGAACATGGACAGCCTTGTTCCTGCCAGTAAAATCTCAGACATGCCTACAGGTTGGATATGCGGTCAGTCAGCTCGTGACTTCATTAAGACCAAGACCGGACGAGGTGACAGCATGAATATCCAGGAATCAGCAGAGTTCCAAACTTCTAAGTTCTACTGCAAGACAGACTTCGACATGAAGAAGATTGCAGAGGAAGAAGCTGACTATGCGAACTATAAGATACCGAAGTTCTACACCTTCCCATCCAAGGATGCCAAGGAACGAATCCTATATCAGAATTTCGTGAGTGTAAACCTCGATGTCAAGAATATGATTGACGAGATAAACAAATTCAAGATAAAATGACTTTCAGAAAGATAATATTATTCCTGCTTATATCACTGAGCCTGGTTGTGAATGTCCAGGCTCGAATGCCGACAGAGCGACCGGCATCAACGTCGGCTTCCATTTTTGAGTTGCCACCTTTCGAGCGTGCAGTATGCTGCATTAGGTTCTACGAAGGCATGCACCGAGCTAAGGACTATCCTTATGTTGGTTATGGGCATAAGCTCAGACCTGGAGAGCGTTACTCTGCTAATATGTCAACATGTGAAGCAGAGCAGCTTCTTCGTAAAGACCTCAGAGAGCTATGTGCTATGTTTCGTTCCTATGGTCGGGACTCCCTACTCCTTGCCGCTTTATCCTATAACATCGGGCCATACAAGGTGACAGGATATAAGGGCAAATACCCAAAAAGTTCTGTTTTAAAGAAACTCGAAGTTGGTAACCGGAACATCAGAGACGATTATGTGAATCATTGCCATTGGCGAGGGAAACGAATCCCTTCCATTGAGCGCAGACGATATGCAGAACTCATGTTATTATTTACTCCATGACAGAAAGCGAACCAATCAAAACTGTTTCAGATGGTATTACATTCCTATCCACTGGTAGATATTATGATGGTATCAACCGGTGGGTAGCTCATAAACTGAAAGATGGAGACAATGATGCCATAGACTATGCTGCACGACAGATAGCAAAGCTGTTACCACAAAATGCGGTTCTCGTTCCAATCCCAGGACATCATGGCAAAGCCGAACAGACCATGCAGTTGGCAAAGGCTATCTCGTCATATACTCACCTCCCTATCGTTGAAGCCCTCCGTGGCATAGAGCGAGGCTCACAATATGATGCCAAGAAAAGAGGCCAGACGCTTTCTGCCGAAGATATGGGGTTCTACAGACATAAAGTCTTGCCTTCAAACCGTACTCCTTATCTCATTGATAATGTAGTAGATACAGGCAATACCGCTAAGGCAGCTGTCAGAGCACTTGGCTGTGGAACTGTTGCTTCATTTGCAATGAGCGACACTCTTCTACAAAGAGAAGAAACCAGAAGTCTTCATCGATAACACAATTATAAAGATTGATTGATGCCCAAACCAAGAAAGAAACAAATAAAGCCAATCGCAACTGCAACAATCTACCATTGTAAGGATTGTGCTAAGAGTTACGATTGGCATAGCAAAGCTTTAGACGGCCACCTTATCTTGTGTCGTTGCCCACACAAACAGGAAGGTGGCCGCTATTGTATATTCCTTAATGACCCACAATGTGAGCATTTCGTGAAACGACTGAAAGAAGAGTGTTCTATGTAATAGTCTGCTCTTCATTTCGACAAATTATAGGTCATCCATAATTTGTTTTCTAAGTTTCTCCTGATTCGCATTATCGAAATAACTCAACATCACATAACATGACGAAACATCATTATGAGCTATTTCAAGTTGAATATCTCCTTGTTCACAGGTAAAAACTGAATAGTACTTATAATTATCGAACTTTATTCCATACATCTTGGAAGAAGCATCACGATCATAAAGCTTATCGAAATACTCCTCGCATTTTATCGGTTCACCATACTTTTCCGTCAGCATGGATTTATACCCGGAATAACATTTATCCAACTCACCCCACTGATCCATACTCGGAAAAATGACTGTCACTTTGCAAATCATACCACTTTTATCAGCGATTGCACCAATGGTACAATTTTTATAACCCGCAAATTCACCAGTTAGCATAGATACTCCATCCTGAATGCCAATTGGTGTAAAGCCCTTAGTTTTCAACTTTGTTGTAAATGTTTGGAGAGTTCCTTCCATAGGAATCCCTTTGAATTTCATATGCTCAGTTTGGGCATATCCGATGCCGACTGCAAATGTCAGCAATAAAGTCAATAAAAATTGTTTCATAATTTATTCTGTTTAATGTTTTATATAAATACAGCTTTGCAACAAAGAAAGAATATTCAATGTGAACATAATAACAATTTATTCCTGCGGAACGATTATCCTAGGCAATACTGCTTAATAATCAATAATTTTATCTGGACACTTAGGATTGAATGCCGTCCTCGCAAATTTCATTACCACTAATATAAGTCTCAATTTTGTAAGACTTAAGGTCGTTGTACGGTTTCCATATAAGATTTCGTTCTTCCCCTTCCGGATAGTTGTCAATATTCTCGTATAGTCCAAAACCGAGTTCTGTCATCAAAGAAAGGTAGAGTCCTCTCACGAATTCTATAGTGTCCACGTAAGCACAAAACTCGTCATTGTACGGGTAATTCTTAGATATCCAAAATCTACCCATCTCTGGATGAGAGCCTACGGTTTGATGTGCATAATGGAGATCATATCCAGATAACTGTATAGTACACACCCCATCCTTTGTATCAATGATTTCTTTCAGCCATTGCTTAATGCCTGTCAAACATTTGAAAGAAAGAGGTATGTTAAAGACCAAGTTATTGATACGGAATGTAATTTCTATACAACGGTCTTTTCGTTCTAGCTTATATTCAACATTGTCCTTTCTTGAAAGTGGCGAAGCTGTTCTTTTTGCCAATGGACGCAGACGATCAATCAAACTATCAACATGCTCGTCGATTATCACTTCGCCTAAGGTACCACTATGATCTTCGAATGGTGGTTCATAGTACAACGTGTAACACCTTGGCATTTGCTCCCAGATTGCTTTAGCGAAACATAATCCCTCATAATGCCATGAAATCCAGTCAAAGGAAGGTTCTGTTGTTGTTTCAGCAAAGTCTGTTGCATACTCATATCGCTTTACCCATTCCTCTATTCCTGGTACGACGATACTGAAACGAGGGCCCAGCCAAGGACTATCGTTACAAATCTCGTCGCCATAAGCACTAGCACAGCAGCTATCACTATTTATGCACAAAACATCTATATCTGGTGATATGCGAATATATGTTCTTTTGCTCATAATTATACACCAATTAAGTTTTGATTTCTGTTTCTGATAAAGGTTTAACTACTGCATCTTTGAGAGTAACAATATACCCCCAAAATGTTCTATCCGTTTCTTCGTCACTGCTAAATTCTTTTTCATAACCATTCGCCTCATAAATTTCCTCTTGAATGGTTTCTGCAAGAGAATAATATACGACTCGTTTTCCTTTAGGAAATTCACTACGTTCAGCTATGATTTGAGTAACTGTTCCGCTAATTGAATGTGTAGCGAAGCCATGATGTTCTTCTTCAAAATCAAGAATTATACCATGAGCATTTTTATACTCCGTAGGCATAATACATGTCCAATCCACCTTATCATTTACCGCAAATGGATCGCCACAACATTGTAGCTGCCATGATTCGTAGTATATCTTGCACTCATCGAAATGGGTCTCTTCCTTGATTTGAATGTTCTCGATATAACTGGAGAGACATTCTATTTCCTTTGACAAATCTGTTGAGCAATAGTCTCCATTCCAATCCAACTTAAGTTTACCTGTAAGACGAAGCAGTGCGGCCAAAGGGAAATCTGCATGATTTGCCCATGCAGCATAGTAGCCCAAAAGTCCAAAAGCATTTAATACACGAAAACCCTCCGAGACAATAGCAACTTTGAAATCTTCAAAAGAAACAATCTCATGCCATTCTTCGAGAACATTCTCATCATCGTCTCGCTTTATTATATCCATCAAAACCTTATTGTTTTTGGATAGTTTTAACTCCAGAATAATATCACCAGGCTCTTCTTGCCAGGTAGTTCTTGTCTCTTCGATGTAACCCTTGTTTTCATAACCTTCTTTTTGGGAAGTTAAAAAATCCAAGCAAATTTCAATCAAAGAGGCCAACGGATTAGGCCCACTGTATCCAGCATTGCATTTGATAAGCTTGTCACCTATTACCAATTCCAAGCCACACCAACCATAGGATATATGCTGAACATGTATTTTAAACTTACTCATATTTTTATTACTTTCTTTAAAAATTCCATATAAATTTCTCAATTAGAAATAGAAAAAGCATCAAATATCCCTGATACTTTCATATATTTCATCTGCTGTATAAACGTTAATCTGATCTAAGTAACCAATAATACGTTCATCCCAAATAACTGGTGCTACTTTAGCTAACTGCTCCTGAAGTAACTGCCAAATATCAGGTAAATCCCTCTTTATGAAGTAGTCATGACCATTTTCGTCGTTCCAGTTTTTCCACTCATCAGTTGC
The DNA here is from genome assembly GCF_003461825.1 of Prevotella sp. AM42-24. Classification (NCBI taxonomy): domain Bacteria; kingdom Pseudomonadati; phylum Bacteroidota; class Bacteroidia; order Bacteroidales; family Prevotellaceae; genus Prevotella; species Prevotella sp. AM42-24. The sequence goes on from NZ_QTXV01000001.1 coordinate 165,041, forward strand.
CTTCCATCGACGCAAAGCTTCACAATAACGGTCAAACTGTTCATCAGTTAATTCCACTATCATACTTTCATACCAATTTTCATAATCAAAAGGTATTCCAAAAAACGCTTCTATATCAAATTTACACTTCTTCATTGTAATCAACGTTTAATTCCACAAAGACATTATCAATACTGATACCTTCAGGGATAGCTTCTGTTTAAAACCTCCCATAATTTCAAAGTATGCCTATGAATTATTCCTTGTCTCTTAAATGGATAATCATTTCGACTTATGCCAAACCAATTAATACCTAATACCACAATGGTATCTATAAAGGGCTTCTCGGTTTGCATCCAGAAATTCTGCAACCTTGTTGTTTTCAATCTTGATTTCAACAAGTTCACGGATCAGACCTCCAAACTCAGACCAGTAACAGCAACTGACATAATACTTATCCTCATATCGAGTAACTTTAGGAGTCACATCACAAGCCAAGGCTTCCTCGGGAAGGCCATTAACGTCAGCAAATTCATTGGTCGGTTTAGGAGGACGTTCACGACTTGTTCTTCTCGCTCGGATTTTGATATTTAAAAGATCATCTTTGGAGAAAACACAGAACCTCCGATCATAATACCCATGCCAATGCATTGGAAGATAGTGCCACAGCTTACTTATTAAATACACCTGTAAAGCCCCCAATAGTGAGTCATCAACAATCATGAAATCCAAAAACTTTTTGCTTAAGTTTCCATTTGGTTCCTTGATATTGATGTAAGTACGTCCACCAATTCCGCTACCATCAGGATACTCGAGTTCCAAACTATAGCCTTCCAATAATTTTATTTTGTCTAACACACCAAATATCTTTTCTTGGTCAGTAGGGATTCTTTTACCAACAACCATCATTTGCAATTCTTCCGGAATTCTATGCTTGTCAAAATTTATACTCAGCAAATTTCTGCCAATCTGCTCGATTACAGTTGCATCCACCAAAGAATCATGGCATTCTTTGAAATTTTCAACAGCCTGTTTTTTCTTTACTTGCTCTTTTTCCATTTCCCGTTCTCGTTCCTCTTTCTTTAATGCATCTGTCTTTCCTTTCCTATCCCAAATGCAAGAAATGGGAATGCACAAAAGCATAACCAAAAATAAGATTGGGGCAAAAGTAATTACAAAAAGACTGAGCTTCCAGTTATCGCGGCGAAATAATTTATCTTTCTCCGTGAAATGAATATATAGAAGGTATAATAGCACTATGATCCATGCTATTCCATATATAATAACTACAAGTTCCATTGTTCCATCCAAACTTAAAATTTAACTTATATGATAATGACATCATATCATTTCATCAGCACCTTCCAAAAGCTGATGGGTAAATACACATTCTCCAAGTAAGCTGCATCCACAAACATAGGAGCAATCTCTTCTGGAGTATATCCAGCGATACCGCAGCCAACAGGAGTTACTAGAAACTTTAGTTCTGGATGCTCCCTGGCATATTGCGTAAATCTCATGATGGCAAGCTTTGTATTATGCTCACCCTCCATCGTGGGAATCGAGTACGACTGACCTTGCAATCCTTCACCATTCCCCCATTCTGCACCAAACTCATTGTAGGCCACACGAGCAGCACCAGCATGGTGCATACCCAGCGCATTGCTTCCAAACACGAAGATCTCGTTTGGTGCCAAGCTGTAAATCACAGATGGGATGATACGTGTAGGCAATGTTCCTGTATTACCTCCAGTCATCCAATAACGCTCTTCATCTGTGTAGATGTTCGTCTTTTCCATCGTTCTTATGATTTTGTTAATATTAAGACCTAAAGGTCTAACTGTTACAATCTGGATGCAAAAGTAGAAAGCCATTATGCAATCTATCTGCACTCTCAGAAAAAAGACGCCCTTCAAATGCAAAAATACAATATTTTTTCGAATAACATGACGAAAATATCAATTTATTTGCTTTAGGAGTGTTATTTTTATGAAAAATGTCTGTTTTTCGAAGAAAAAACCTTATTTTTGCATATTGATAATATATAAAAACAAGAAATATGGAGAAACAACCTCTAAATCGTATTAAGGTGATGCTTGCTGAACGCATGCTAACCAACAAGCAACTGGCTGAGATGCTCGGTAAAGATCCTGCTACAATATCAAAGTGGGTCACCAATACATCACAACCAACTTTAGAGAATTTGATTGAGATAGCTCGCTGTCTCAAATGCGACATGAACGACCTTGTCAGACTGGACAATGTCGTTACTATAAAAACAGATAAATGAACTAATTAAGGAAAGACTCTATGCCAACAAACAAGAATGCACAACTGCGCTACCGGATACTGGACAGATGCTTTAGCGACTTTCATAGAACATATAGTATTGAGGACCTCCTTGACACGGTCAATGAGTCCCTCATGGATCTCTATGGCTCCCAGGTCAGCATCCGTCAGATTCGTGAAGACATCAAGTATATGAGAGATAGAGTCACCTACAATGCCCCTATCGAAACATATCCCTTCGATGGGAGGAAAAGTTACTACCGTTATTCAGACCCAAGCTTCTCCATCTTTAATAATGAGTTGACAGCCGAAGAAATAAAGTCTCTTCGCTCCACTATCGACATACTAAGTCGTTTCCGTGGTGTGCCGAGTAACGCATGGTTGGAAGATGTTATCTCAAATCTCGAATTCCGTTTTGGTGTCAAGCCCAATACAGAGAATATCGTGTCATTTGACCACAATGATCTGCTGAAGGGAACAGAATTCTTGGGAGAACTGATAGAATCCGCATTGAATCATCAGCCTTTGAATTTGCTCTATCGCACTTTCGCTGGCAATGAAAGAACAGCCATCCTCCATCCTTACCATATCAAGCAATTCAATAACCGCTGGTTCCTCATCGGATTGCAGGAAGGTAGTCATGGCAATTACATCACCAATAAAGCCCTTGACCGTATCGTGAAGTTTTCACGTGCCAATGTGCCGTTTATTCCCAATACGGGAATAGACTTCAATGAGTATTTCAAGGACATCGTTGGAGTAACATTACCCGAAGACCATCCAGTGGCAGAGGAAGTACTGTTGAAGTTTGACGAAGCGCGTTTCCCTTACGTGGTGAATAAGCCAATCCATCCTTCACAGGAGATTGAAGACGAAGAACAGCACATTATCAAACTCATGGTTCGTCCCAACAAGGAACTTGAAGCACGCATCTTTTCATACGGAAATCAGGTTGAAGTACTCAAACCTGAGTGGTTGAGGCGGCAAATTGCTGAGAAAATTGAGAATTTATTGAAAAAATATTCAACAGTGCAGAAAGACTGCAACATAGAATGATAATTTTGCAATTATATTATAAACAATGATAAATGACGCAGACATAAGTGAGAACCAACTCCTCCACAGCTACGGAGAGAAGGTTTGTATGAATCTTCTGAAAGATCATACCACTCAGCAGAATATCTACTGGGCAACAGATTCGTATGCTGACTACGGAGAGGATTTTACTTTCTTTGCACCTATCACGCTCGACAAGATTACATCCTATGCCTCGAAAGAAGGCAAGGTGATTACGAAGGAGCAATACAATGAGTTGGTCAAAAAAAATCCTGAAGAGAAAGGCAATTACCAGGAGATTATCCGACCACGTGCCGTGAAGTCGAAAGAAGAACAGACGCAACGTGCCAAGGATAAGGCAGAAGTATTTACTCCTGCATGGATTTGCAATGCACAGAACAATCTCATAGATGAAGAATGGTTCGGCAGAAAAGAAGGACTCTTCAATTCGCCCGACCCAGAGAACCCTCAGAAGTGGATTAACAATGAGGAGAAAATTGAGTTTCCTGAAGGTAAGACCTGGAAAGACTATGTGGCAGATACCCGTCTGGAAATTACCTGTGGTGAAGCTCCATACCTCTGTAACAGATATGATGCCGTTACCGGTGAGTATAACGAAAATGTGAAATATCGCATAGGAATGCTTGACCGTAAACTCCGAATCGTTTCCGAGAATACGAAGGACTCCAAGGATTGGATTCTTTGGGCTAAGATCGCTCTCCGTGCAACTTACGGTTTCGAATGGCAAGGCGATAACCTTCTACTTGCCAGAGAAGCTCTCTTCTTTACATTCGAAGAGCATTATATCGCTCGGTTTGGTGAAAAGAAGTTCAACCAAAATAAGATGCGTATGATGCCAGGTGCTGCTTACATTATCTCCTGGAACGTGTGGCAGATGGATGGATTGACATACGGACTTCCAGGGCATACGCCTAAGGAGTTGTCTTCAGAAGAGAAAATACGGATTATTCAAGACTTTGAAAAGAAAAAGTCTGATTTGGGAATATTCAGAACTCCAGAAGCCGAGAAAAAATTGGATGCTGAGAGAGATGGATTAATCCACAAAGAATATCCATCCTTTGAGCGGTTCTGCCGAATAAAAGACTTCATTAAAGGTATCAACCTTCAGAAGTCAACGCTGAGAAATATAGACTTTCACGACAAGTCGGCTATCAAACAGACCTTCGAGTCGTTAGTAAACAACGAATAATAACAAATAACAAACATAATTATGGCAACGTACTCAACCCTTGAAGAAATAAAGACCGGCATGCAGGATGACCTGTTTGCCGACGACCTTATCACTCTTCGTTCTGAGCAAAGGGACGCAATCGACCAAGCGAAGGAGCGTTTCTGTAAAAGAAGTGGAAGACGTGGTGAATACCAGTATGAAGTTCTTCCAGAATATCGACAGTTCCTCTGGAATGCCAAGATGCGTTTCGGCAAGACCATCTGTGCCATGCAGCTTATGCGCGAACTGGATGTGAAGCGCACCCTTATCATCACCCACCGCCCTGTAGTAGGAGAAAGTTGGCTCCAAGCCTTCAAACAGGTTGTGGGCAGCAAAAGTTCTGAGCCTAAGGTAAAAGGCAACAGCGACATCCACAAAACCTATGGTTTCGGTATGCGTTCGGATGATGAGAGTGAGACTGTAGGTAACTACTATGATTTAGAAAGCTTTGTCGAGACTCCAGGCAATCATTATGCCTTCTTCGTTTCCATGCAATATATTCGTCTCTCGGAACTTGTTAATAGTAAGACTCAGGCAAAAAATGCAGGTGTTGGCAACACAACTTCCGCATCGAACGAGAAGCTGAAAGCTGACATTCTGAAAACCGACTGGGATTTAATTATTATTGACGAGGCTCACGAGGGAACTCTTACCTCATTGGGCAAAGGTGTCATCCGGGACTTTCTGAAGAAAGAGAAAACCAAGATGCTCTATCTCTCTGGAACTCCTTTCAATCTCTATGAGGATTTCAAAGAGGATGAAATCTACACCTGGGACTATATTGCCGAGCAAACAGCCAAGCATAACTGGGACTTGGAACATCCCAAGGAGAAGAATCCGTACGCTGAACTGCCGAAGATGAATATCTTCACCTACGACATTACCAAGAATATCGATAATATCCTGGACCAGACTGGCGTATTCTCGTTCCCTGAATTCTTCCGTACATGGACTGGTAATCCTAAAGCCGACAAAGCATCTATGCCAGAGGGTGCTAAAGGCCGTTTTGTGCATGAGCCGGAAGTATCTGAGTTCTTGAATTTACTCAGCATAAAGGATGACGAGAATAATTTTCCGTTCTCAAAACCTGAATATCGCCAGATGTTCCGTCATACACTTTGGGTAGTATCTCATGTCAACGAAGCGGCAGCTTTGGAGCAACTTCTGAAAGAGCATAAGATTTTCCGTCACTTCGATGTTGTGAATGTAGCAGGTAGAAGCGATACTGACGAACAGAATGAGAATGCGCTCGACAAAGTGCTTAAAGCGATTGGCGACAATCCAGAGAAGACTTCTACCATTACCATATCCTGTGGCCGTCTGACTACAGGCGTTACTGTAGCGCCTTGGACTGCCGTGTTCTATCTGAAAGGTGGCGACCGTGCTGCCACTTACATGCAGACCATCTTCCGTGTGCAGTCTCCATACAAGACTCATGAAGGTAAGATTAAGAAAGAATGTTATGTATTCGACTTTGCGCCCGACCGCACCTTGAAAATTGTGGCTGAAACTGCAAAGTTCTCTTCTATGGCTACAGCTAAGGAGAAGAAGACGCAGGAAGGCGATGAAGAGAAGACGCAGGAAATGCGCGACAAGGAGACTGTTCGTGAATTTATCGAGCTTTGTCCTGTTCTTTCTATGGATGGAGGCAAGATGAGCGCAATGGATGTCAATGACATCTACAAGCAGTTGGAGAATGTGTTTATCGACCGACTGGTACGTAAAGGCTTTGACGACCCATGCCTCTACAACCAGGACGAACTGAACAAGGTGAATCCTGAAATCATCAATCATATTGGTGAGCATGGAGGCAAGGCTCCTGACGAAAAGCGCAAGGATGCGAAAGATACCGTTGATCTGAGCCACATGACCGATGAACAGCGTGCCGAATGGGAGGAAAAGATTCGCCAGAAGAAAGCAGAAGCCAAGAAAAAAGCTGAAGAAAAGCTGAAGAAGGACGAGGAGTTCAAGGCAAAATGGGAAGCTATGTCTGATGAAGAGCGTGAGCAGTGGCTGAAGGAAGAAGCTGAGCGTATTGCCCGACGTGAGAAGGCAAAGGAAGAGCGTGAGGAGTTTAAAAAGCGTATGACCAATATCCGTGGTATTGCGCTCCGTATTCCGTTGCTGATGTATGGCGGTGCTGATGCAGGAGACCCTAAGGACGAACTGACTGTTGACAACTTCACCCGAAAGATTAAGGATGAGTCGTGGACTGAGTTCATGCCGAAGGGAATCTCGAAGGAAGATTTCAACAAAATTCGTAAATGCTTCAATGCTACCCGTTTCGAGGAAGCGGGTAAGAAATACCGTGCCCTTACTCGTGAGGCAGACTTCATGCATATCGATGAACGCATCCGTCAGATTACGGAGATTTTCTCTTATTTTCGCAATCCTGATAAAGAGACGGTGCTTACTCCTTGGCGTGTAGTAAATATGCACATGAGTGACACGATTGGCGGTTGGTGCTGGTACGACGAAACTTTTGACGAAAAGACAGGAGTACTCGACACACCTCGTTATGTTGACCAGGGCGTTGTAACCCGTCAACTGTTTGACAATGTTGACCTTGCAGGAGAAGTTCAGACAAGGATATTGGAAATCAATTCGAAGACTGGTCTCTACCCTCTTTATGTCACCTACTCTCTCTTCCGTCGTCGCTTGGATGAATACATCAAGGCGGAATGCATCGACAAAGAGACGGTCAGCGTGCAGGAAGAACAAGTGGTATGGGATGATATTGTAAAGGATAACATGTATGTTATCTGCAATACTCCTATGGCTGTGGGTATCACTCGCCGCACCCTCTTTGGTTTCCGTCAGGTTGACCAAAAAGCGAATATCAAAAACGTACAATTAATCGAACGTGCTTCTAAGGACCAGGAAGGACTCGTAAAAGAACTGAAGTCTGTTGGTTTCTGGAAGGGCAATTCAAGTAAGCAAGAAATGAAATTTAATGCTGTGGTGGGAAATCCACCGTATCAGATTATGGATGGTGGCGCACAAGCAAGTGCAACGCCTGTTTATAATTTATTTGTCAATTTAGCAAAAAAAATGCTTCCTAATTATATATCTATAATTATGCCAGCCCGTTGGTATAGCGGAGGAAAAGGCTTAGATGAGTTTAGAGTAAGTATGTTAGAAGATAAGCATATAAAGCGACTTGATGATTTTACAAATCCTGAAAACGTTTTTCCTCATACTAATATACGAGGAGGTATTTGCTATTTTCTATGGGATATTATGTATGATTCTCAAGAAAAAAAGACTCGAGTTATTAGTCATGGAAATAATGGCGTAATCTGTGATAAAATGCGCTTTCTTAAATTAGACAATATTGATACATTTATTCGTAGTTATGAAGCTATTTCTATAATAGAAAAAATAAGGAATAAAGACTTTTCAAGTATAAAATCAATTGTGTCAGCTCGTAAACCATTCGACTTACCTACAGATTTTATCAAAAACAGTCAATATAAACAGTCTTCAGATGAACTTACAAATCCTCTCTTGTGTTATGGAAAAGGACATTGTATAGGATATGTTGAAAGAAAACTAATAAAGAAGAACAATGGATGGATAGACAAATATAAGGTCATTACTCCATATGCCAACAATATAGGAACTGAGTTAAATGATGATAATCTCAATGCTTTTATCTCTGAACCTAATAGTATTTGTACTGAGACATATCTTGTAATAGGAGCCGATTTAAACTTGACAAAAACAGAATGTCAAAATCTCATAGGCTACCTACAAACAAAATTTGTTAGATTTTTAATAAGTCTATCAAAATCAGGACATCATGCGACAGCGGCAGTTTACCAATTTGTACCTTTATTAGATTTTAGCAAAACCTGGACAGATGAGGACTTATACGAGAAATATGGCTTGGACCTCTTTGAACGAGAGTACATCGAGTCGTTGATTAAGCCGATGGACTAATTCCCTCTCGAGTGATTCTTCAAGAACAACGGTATTAAAAAAAGTAGATTATGCCAAAGAAAGAATATACGTCTTTACCGATAAACTATCCTGTATGTGAGCATAGCAACTGCCCTATGGCAGCTACCTGCTTGCATCAGGTAGCCTACTCTATGTTGCTGGAACAGAATGAAGAGTATGTGCGTCTGATCAATCCCACCAGATGCAGCAAGGACGAGGCATGTACATACTATCGGGATAAAAAGCCTGTGATATTCGCCAAAGGATTCACCAACTTCCAAAAGCGTATGTACCCACAGCAGTATGACCAGTTCATGACTACACTCATACTCCACTTCGGACGCAACCAATATTTTAAGCGCAGACGTGGTGACATTCTTCTTCCACCTGAGGAGCAAGAAGTGATAAGACTGATGCTTGAAAAGGTAGGAGCAGACTCCAAAATGGACTTCGATAAATACGAGGAACACATCAATTGGAGTGCCTGATTCATGCCTTCAAAGTACCTTGTCAGTACCACATAAGTGTTACTACGGTGTCAGTTACCTGATACTCCAGTACCACCTAAGATAAACTCCAGTACCAGTTAAGCGGTACGAAAAACGGTACTAAGCGTAATTGAAAGAGGAAAAAAGTTAAACCATAACATAAATAAGACAATATGACATCAAACGATATAAACGATATGATGCTCTATGGTGAGCGCATAAACATAGAATATAAGGAAGCTACAAACGAGCTTCCAAAGTCGGTATGGGAAACCTATTCTTCCTTTGCCAACACTATTGGCGGAACTATTATACTTGGTATCAAGGAACGCCGAAACCATACAATTGAGCAAGGACGTTTTGAAGTGACAGGAGTTAACGATACCGACAAAATCCTAAAATCATTTTGGGACACTATTAATAGTGATAAGGTAAGTCGTAATATTCTCATGGAGGACAATGTGGAATGTATTGACTATAATGGCAAAAACATTATAGCCATACACGTACCAATGGCAAACTATACCATGCGTCCTATCTACATCAATAAGAACCTGATAGGAGGTTCGTATAAGCGCAACTTTGAAGGAGACTATCATTGCACAGATGAAGAAGTTAAATCAATGTTGCGTGATGCCAATGAAAATGGCAACGATGGTACATTGGTAGAAAATTATGACTTAAATGACATAGACATGCCTACCCTACATGCCTATCGTAACCGCTTTGAAGTGAGAAATGTGGATCATGCTTTCAACCAACTTGACGACAAAGAGTTTCTGAGAAATATGGGAGGATATGTTTTTGATAGAAACACGCATCGCGAGGGATTAACCGTTGCCGGACTCATGATGTTCGGCAAAGGACTTCCTGTGCGTGACCGCTTCGACAACATACGTATGGATTATATAGACAAGACCAACTTAGAAACAGATAGCCGTTGGAGCGACCGATTGACATATGATGGTACATGGGAAAACAACCTTTTCAACTTCTTTATGCGAGTTATTGCCAAGCTCACACAAGATTTGAAACGTCCATTCAAACTCGAAGGTATGGAGCGTATCGATGACACGCCTATACATAAAGCTGTACGTGAAGCTCTGACCAACATGATTATCCACGCTGATCTACTCATCACTGGAGTACTGAAAATAGAGAAGTACGAGAAAGAATTTCTCTTCTCTAATCCAGGCTCGCTAAAACTGCCAATGGAGGACATCATGCATGGTGGTAATTCTAAAGCAAGAAATCCACGAATACAAAATATGCTACGTATGATTGGCTATGGCGAAAACATCGGTAGTGGCTATCCAACTATATTAAAGACATGGAAGGAACAAAACTGGCGCAAACCGATCTTGATAGATCGAACAGAATTGCGTCAGGTAGATCTCACATTGCCTATGGTAAGTCTTCTTCCTGCATCAACTTTAGCAGAAATGAAAGCTTATTATGGCGAAGAAACATACAATAGCTTTACTGCCAATGAGCAACAAGTAATGGCATACGTTTGGAATGGTGATAGTGTAAGCAATATGGAGCTGCAGCAAATGCTTGGAATGAACTCTTTGGAAATAGGCAAGTTACTGCACAATATGGTTGATAAAAACCTGCTTAACCAAGAAAGCAAAAACCGCTGGACCACATATAATATAAATAAAGAAATCACTCCTGAAAACGGATGTGAGGTAAAGAGTGAGGTTAAGAATGGGAAAAGTGAGGTTAAGAATGAGGAATGTGAGGTTAAGAATGGGAAAAGTGAGGTTAAGAATGAGGAATGTGAGGTTAAGAATGAGGAATGTGAGGTTAAGAGTGGAAAAAGGACTCTTGCAAACTCAGAAAATGACGTATTGAACCTTATCAAACAAAATGCTCATATTACGTATGCTGAAATAGGTGAAACATTGGCTTTAGGTGAAACCTCTGTTTACAAAATACTTAAACACCTGAGACAAAAGAATCTTATCCATAGAAAAGGTGGTAGAGTATTTGGTTATTGGGTAGTAAATAATAGTGAGAGTTTCGAAAAATAGAATGAGGGCAATGAAACAAGTGATACCTACACCAGCATCCATCCGCAAGGCTTACGTGGAAGAATATCTGAAACGCAGGCCCGATGCAGAGGAGTTCGCCCGATTCACCGAATCGGAACTGGCTGACTTCATACGAAAGCATGAGTCACCAAACTTTGAAAGCATCTATACACAGCTCGACCATAACTACTATGATCGAGTACGCCATGACATGGCAATAGACGGACAGATGAGAACAGAAGACAATGCTGCTGACAACAGGTATTCCTTACATCTGAAAACATGGTCAGGGTTTCTGGAATCAAAAGCATTCCGCAATCTATTCAAAACAAAGATTGCCATAGAGGATTTGTCATCTGATGCGGAACCATCAGCACCTTCTACTCCATCATTCCGGGAAGAAACCGAAGGCGAACGGAAACATATTCTGAAAGAGATGGATGTGATAAGGCGCAATCCTCAGCTCCGCCAGATGTGCCTTGACAAGTATGGCTACCAATGCCAATGCTGTGGAATGGATTTTGAGGAAACATACGGCAGAGAACTGGGTGCCAACTTCATGGAAGTGCATCATCTAAGGATGATTTCCACATACGAGACCGATGGCGTACCCAAGGACTTTCTGGAGAATCTGGTACCGCTATGCAGCAACTGCCACAGTATGATTCATCATATCAAGGATTCGGAACAACCGTTAAGGGACTTGCGTGAAGCATACCGAGGCATCAAGAAAGAAATTAAAATATGGAAACAAGACTAAGCAAGAAGCTTGCAGACAAAATAGCATCGTTAGACACCAGCCATCCATACGTATGGAAGCTGAGATTGTCGGAGGCAGATTTCAATGAACTTGAAGTCTGCCTAAGCGCTATTGTGTCTGATTGTGGAGTAGCAGCATTGGCAAAGCCTGAAAATGCCACGACAACCATTGTCTATATGGCAGAATGGTATAAGCGCAAATACCAAAGTGGCAACAGGAACCAACTGATAGAGAATCTGGATTTAGAAACACTCTGGTCCAACTCAGGCATCAGCAAGAAACGTTATCTGTATCAGGATGATAGCGGACAGAAGCGATGGCTCTACTCCATCTATGTGCTTGGTGGTCTTGCCATACAGCATGAGCTGAACCGTCATGACAAGATGAAGTTCCTGAAAGGACTTTGCCGTATCTATCATGGCGAGAACTATACATTAGAAAATCTGGATGAAGCATCAAGAGCTGCAGCATTCAGAGAGAGTATCAAGCGCCAGCATTCCCTTTATGAATACATAAAGGAGATTCTGAACGGAGAAATGCCCTTCCATGAAGACGATCTGAAGGATGCAGCATCTGACGTGAACCGATTCGTGGCAACCATCAAGGCTGCCAACGATGAAATATTGAAGATAAAATTCCGTTTCGAATGGCAAGTAATATTCTCGCCAGACTATACTTATATGACACGCCGACTCAACCTTTGGCTGAAACCAGAGGAAGTAGGTGGAGGTCTGCACCAGTATCTGCGTTACGATCGTGTGCATCTCTGGGGCGTGCCTAACCCAGAGAAACAATTACACCTATTTATATATATAAGGTTCAAAAGAGGCGATGAGGTGATAGAACCATCGACCATGGATAATCCTATCATCACCTATCTCAACCACAGCGTGAACGACTTCGTTGCCTTTGGCGTAGAAAAAGGAGTACAGATCAAAAACATCCCTACATCACGATTTGATAAGATAGAAATCGTGGTGAAGGATGATGAAGGTAATGAATATCTGGCTCAAACACAGAATACAACAGAATACATCCAACTCTGGCGACAGGGAGACTATGGGGAGGCATGGACTTCTACCCAGAACACGCAGAAGGAAACGGCAGTGCTGTTTTCAAACCGCTGCAACTTGAAGGATGAGACCTTTTCCGAAGAAGTATATCGCAAGCGATTCCGTGACCAGAAGTTTGGTACAACCGATACATGGAACTGGATTTACATCTATGATTGCGTCAGCTTCCTGGATGAGCAAGGCAAGGAAATTAACCTGTATAACCGCATAGGCTATGACCAGGTAACCACAAGGCTTTATACCGACACCATTAGATATGTGGGTGGCGGAAAGGTGAAGCATTACTATATAGACGACCCAGACATCAGCGATGAATATGAGGTAGATGAACTGCCACTGATATTTGGATGGGAAGATGTGATCGTTCGCCATTTTGCTACAAAGGATGATATTCTCCATGCTCAGCCAGAGGAGGAAACCGAGGCAGAAATGATAGAATTCAAGCAAGAGAACGGCAGATATGCAGAATGGACAAAGATGGATGAGCCTCCGTATGGTGAGGTGACATTAAGGGTAACAATAAAAGGAAAGCCGTTATTGTTTACCGTAGTTTATCTGCCAAGAATGGATAAAGCTTCTCCTATTAAACGAGACTTCGAGTCAACGCTCATCAGATACAAGAATGTAGATGGAACAGAGGCAGAACTTCAAGATGAAATCCCGATGGATGGAAATCCTCTCTCCCCTACACTACCTGTCAGGTACGGAGAAGATGAAAGCTACTATGAAGTAGATGTCTATCGACCAACCCTATTGAAAGAGGTCATGCTTGATGGCAAGATTATCGAGTATCTGAATGATGAGGAAAAGCTCAATCTTCCTTACATCTTCAAAGACAGGGTTCAGCTGAATGACTTCAGCGAGAAAGGTTATCAGGCATACGAATGCAGAAATCTGAGTAGTATTTATTCGCAGGACTTCATCAATATCTCCGGTAATCCATCGGTAGGTGAAGCTGCCTTAAACGCCTGGCGAAATGACAATCACTATGTAGGGAAGCTACTCGATGCCATGACTCCTGAAAGTCTGGTAGTATGTTTCGGCAATGACCAGGAGCACAGTTCATGGAAAGATGAACAAGCTCTATACTGGAACTATGACGAGAAGACTGAACCTGAGCCTATCAATCCGGATGAAGATGCAGACTCAAAGAGTACAGGTGTGATATTTCAAGACATCAGTACGACAGAAAATCTGCAATGCAACCTGGGAACGGATATCGACAATGATCCATGGGCATGGGAGGACATTGATGAATCAGTTACTGAATCCCTCCTGAAATGTTTCGAAGTGGCAAATCATTATGGCACATACTTCTTCCTGATGAAACCATTGAGAAATATGGAAAGGGACAAGGTCGTATCGGAAATATATGAGCCTTTACTCGAAAAGAGAAACGGCACATTAACGCCAGAAGACAAACAAGGACTGCTCCGCTTTTCCGAAGAGTCTGGATTTGACTGGCAAGAGTTTAATATACACATAGATAACGAAATATAGACAAGAAATATAACAAGATTATGAACTTCTCTGAACTATATAACAACAATAGAACAGCGGTGGAAAGAGCCCTCGTTGCGATGTGGTGTGGTGAGTCGAACAACGACAGTCAACGCTCGTACATCAAGCAGATGAAGACTCTTATCGGCAATCTATTTGCGCCTGAGAATGCCGTGCCTGTAGTTCAATGCATGAACTCATATATCCCAGTTGCGCCTGAGAAAGCTGAGGAAGCCAAGGCTTTGGTGGGCAAACTGTGGAACTTTAAATATTCTCCATACGAGCATCAGTATAAATGCTGGGATGTATTGCTCAGACAAAGAACGGCAGACGATAAGCCAAAGTCGATAGTCGTGACCACGGGTACTGGTTCTGGTAAGACGGAGTGCTTTATGATGCCATTGATTTATGACCTCTCACAAAACGCACTGCCAAATGAGATACAGGCTCTCTTTCTCTATCCTCTCAACGCCTTGATGGAAGATCAGAAGGAACGTCTGGAAGAACTTCTGACGGTTGCCGAATCTTCTACCGGCACTCGCCTGACCTATACTGTATATAATGGTGATCTGCCAGAAATGGAACCAAAGAATACTGACAAGTCGGATGATGCAGAGAAAATGCGCCATCGCATAGAGCATGTGACTGGAGGCAAATATGAATGGGTAAAGGAGGATCCTGACGGGCAAGGACATTACGAGCTGAAGAACTCGAAATATCCTCACATGGTCTATACACGTAAAGCTGTTCGCAACAACCCTCCTCATATCGTATTGACCAACCCAACCATGCTGGAATACATCTTATTGAGAGGAGCCGATGCAAAGTTGATTGTAGCAGGAAAGCATAGTCTTCGTTGGGTTGCCATCGATGAGACCCACTCTTATACAGGAGCTGGAGCAGCAGAACTTGCGATGCTTCTTCGCCGAGTGCTTCTCGCCTTCAAGGTGGATGCACAGAATGTGCGTTTTGCAACATCATCTGCTACCTTCGGAAATGGTGAGGACGAAGAGAAGGATGAAAGAGAACTGAAAGAGTTTATTGCCGGTATCACTGGCGTAAGAGCTGACCAGGTGGAAGCTATTGGAGGTAAGCGTATCGGAGAAACAGAAATTCCGAAGGGTGAAGACGAAGAGCGTTGGAGAAAGATATTCAAGGCTGACTATATCTCTCTGGATGAACTATATCCAGAGAATGCATCTATCAGCCAGAAACTGCAATGGCTCGACGAGATGTGTCAGCGAGAAGAAGACCGCTGCAAGGCAGAAGGTCTTAAGATGCCTGTATGCAAATTGAAGGTACACTACTTCTATCGTGTCCCTAACAACGGACTTTTTGTCCGCTTGAATGAGTTTGCTGATGGTTCTTTCAAGATATATACAGAAAACGCTATCGGAAAGAAGATAGGTGAAGATGCTCTGTCATTGACTCCTATCGAGGAAGCTCCGCTGCTGGAACTCAGCCGATGCAAGCATTGCGGAGAATATGTAGCACTGGCTTCTGTCAATACTGAGGATTGGACTTATGAGGCCATCGCAACTGATGATAGCGATATGTTCGACCTCGACATGGCAGAAAGTAATGACAACTCAACGAAGAAGTATGCCATCTTCGGACTCTCTAATGAAAAGAACATGAAGGGAGACGGTAACGTGAAATTCCGTTTGGTTCCAGGAGGCAAACTTCAACCATTGACACCTGCCGATGAAAAAGAAACAGGAAGTTGGCATGTTGTTGGCAACATCCAGGGATGCTGTCCTTACTGCAATGCCAAACAGACCAAGAACCACAATACAGACCAGGATGTGGAAGGTGATGCAAACGGTAATATGGAAGACAACCGCCTGCAGAAGTTCCGTCTCTCAGCCGACTTCATCTCACGCATGATGGCTCCAAGCATCCTTGACCAGTTGGATAAAGGCGATTCAAAGACAGGCGGCATCGTACTTCATGACGGTCAGCAATATATCAGTTTTGTGGATAGCCGTCAGGCTGCAGCAAAGGCAACCTTGAAACAGAATCTGGAACAGGAACGTATGTGGTTCAACAGTATCATATACCATGAACTGTGTCGCAGGAAGGCAAATGGACTGACCAAGGAGGCTGCTATGGCACAAATCTTAGCTGCAGTTCAAGCAGATCCTATGTCTATGATGAAATATACGCCAATGATGGCTAATCTCCAGTCGCCTGACCCTAAGGTGGTTCAGAAGCAGCTGGACGAGATGTCGTGCAAGTATATGACCTGGTCAGAGATAGCAGAACTTCTGAAAAATGATCCATACTGTCCGGTGTTTGCATCCGTATTCGTGAAGCGTTCGGGTGATAGCGATGAGGTGGAAGACGGACTTCCATCAGATGAAATCATTGACAAGTATATCCAGAGTATTATGGTGATGTATCTGGCACATCGTCCTGCATCTGCAGCATCTCCAGAAACTTTGGGCCTGTTTGAGACATGTTATCCTCAACTGAAGAAAATCAAGTTGCCAAAGGCCGTAGAGGACTTCAATGATTTACTGGACAACCCAGCTAACCAGATTACAGAAGAGGACTGGAGAAACCTGATACAGGTTTATCTCGACTATACGGTACGAAGCAACCAGTCTTTCTATCTTCGCATTCCTGGAAATGACAAGATAGACATCTTCTCAACGGTACGTTTTGCTACAGAGAAGCCTCGCCGTCGTCCATTTAACAAACCTAAACTGGAAGAAGGTAAGGTTTCAACAGCCCGTATTGTGCGTTATCTCTGTGCGCTGATAGCACGTGATGACAACACATTGACCATGAACGATGCTCAGCGTCAGTATTTCCATGAGATTTCTGCTGTAATAGATTCTCTTTGGGAAACTCTGACTGGCGATGAGTATAAGATATTGCAGGTGGGTCAGCGTCTGGATGATACAGGACACTTTGTCAATGAAAAAGACAATGCGCCTCGTTTCAATCTGAATGACCTCTGCTTCAAGCTCTATGATGACGTTTATCTATGCGATACCAAAGCAGACGGTAATCGCCATGCAGTCTGCCTGCGCCCTATCGGAAACAATTTCAAGCGTTTCTCTCCATATTTGGAAGGTACTACACCTGTAGAATTACGTGAGGATTTGCATGAGCAATGGGAGGCTTTCCCATACTATAAGGGTTCAGCAAAGGAAGGAGACAAAAAGACTATAGAATCCTGGGCTAAGACGCATAGAGCCTTACTTTGGAACAATAACATTTGGGGAACAGATGGTGTATTCTCAGACCGTCTGGAGGATATTCATGTCTTCCCAAATCTCTTTGTACAGCAGGAGCATACTGCTCAGGTTGATAAGAGTGTGGCTCGTGGATTGCAGTCGAAGTTCAAGGATCATACCATCAATATTCTTGCCTGTTCTACAACTATGGAGATGGGTGTAGACTTGGGTAACCTGGAGGTAGTATTGCTGTCGAGTGTTCCTCCTCTGCCAGCCAACTATAAGCAGCGTGCTGGTCGAAGCGGACGTAACAATAAAGTTCGCAGTGCATGCATAACTCTTTGTGGTTCAGACGTGATAGGTCTCAGAACATTGTGTAATCCTATAGATAAAATAATCAGCCGACCAGTAAGAGTGCCATCTGTAGATTTGAAGAGTCCTCAGGTGATTCAGCGTCATGTAAACTCATTCCTTGTACGTGCCTTTGGTGTGTTTACCGAAGGAGCTAATGGTGGACGCCTAACACAAAAGGTAGCAGACTATTATACCCCATTTGAAGTGAAGGTAATCAACGGCAAGATTGAGTTTGTGAAGGACAATTAATAATGAGATATCCAAGATTGAAGGGCTTGGACCTGCCTACCAGGTTGGAC
Source organism: Prevotella sp. AM42-24 (assembly GCF_003461825.1). NCBI lineage: Bacteria > Pseudomonadati > Bacteroidota > Bacteroidia > Bacteroidales > Prevotellaceae > Prevotella > Prevotella sp. AM42-24. The sequence continues at coordinate 183,233 of NZ_QTXV01000001.1, forward strand.
CATCATACTTCTTAAAGTTGGGTGATAATGGTGGAAACTTTGAAAAGCTGTGGAATATGAATATCGAACCATTGCTTCGAGAATATATCCGTGGTTTCCGCAAATCAGAAGAAATCATGGAGAAGTTGAGAAATGCTTACTTCGATACCAAAGAAAGCAACTCAAATATTAATGATAACGAATTGGTCGATGAGAATTAACTTAACAGATAATAATATTGGACAGGTGAAAGCTGGGATATTTCTTCGTAAAGATGTCTCAGCTTTATTCCCTATTGCCGACAAGACAATAGCTCAATTATGTCATGAAAATGAGAATCTGCTAATATTTCCCTATAGTATAGAGGATTCTGACGATAAAGTCGGTGAAGCTTCTGTTATGACCATTCTAAATACAAGTGACTCTGAAAAGGTACGTATTACCACAGGAAATGTGATGGGGTTTATCGGTGTTGGAAACCTGCAGATAAAAATTAAATCCCGCTTTGACGAAGGACGCGACGACTATCTCTTACATTACATGCTTCAAAAGGTCTTTTCATTCAATCTCTTTGACCTTAATCACAACAACGAAAAAGAGGATGTATTTGACTTTATTATGTTTATGTTCCCTCACTTGCTAAAGAACGCAATGCGTCAGGGCATATACAGAGAGTATCAGAACTTCAAACATAATGACGCAAAATTAAAAGGTACTATTGACTGGAAACGCCATATTGCCCAAAACATTCCGTTTGCAGGAAATGTGGCATACTCCACTCGTGAATATACCTATGACAATGACATGACTGAGTTAATCCGTCATACAATTGAGTTTATGAAGTCAAAGAGATATGGTCAATCCGTATTAGGTTTAGATCAGGAAACTATAGATAATGTAAAATCTATAATTTCACTAACTCCTTCATATAACAAAAATGAGCGAAGTGCAATTATTGGTAAGAACCTAAGACATAAGAGTCATCCTTACTATACGGAATACCAGCCCCTGCAATGCCTTTGCTTACAAATTCTAAGAATGGAAGAAGTAAAGTACGGAGAAACAGATGAGGAGATTTGCGGTATTCTGTTTGATGGAGCCTGGCTTTGGGAAGAGTATCTGAATACCATTCTACAAAAAGAGGGCTTCAAGCATCCTGAAAACAAGAAACATAAAGGTGGCATCTATTTGTTTGAAGATCATAGTGGAATCCGTTATCCAGATTTCTATAAAGATGATATTGTTCTCGATGCAAAATACAAGAAGCTTGAAAGTTATGAAAAGGTTTCAAAAGTTAATCGTGATGACCTTCATCAGTTAATCACATACATCACTAACTTACAGGCATCGAAAGGAGTTTTTATAGCTCCTTTGCCTGAGAGACAGCAGAAAATTCCAAAATCACGGTTGAAGGACTCATCTGCATCACTATATATATTAGGTATTGAGATTTGTCACACCTCCACTTCTTATGCAGACTTCTGTGAAAAGATGAAAGCAAAAGAAGCATTCTTTGTAGATACATTAAGACAATTATAATTGGTCAAATTACATATATTAAAGCAGGAAGAAACAGTTCTTTCTGCTTTTTTTCGTGTGTCGGGCATGACACTAACCTAACTGGTTCAAATCCAGTCGCAGGTATTTACCGCCAAGCGAAGCGAATGGCAAGTCGTTGACAGTAATGTCAAGGATGAAGGAAGCCAATAGCGAGACTATCGAGCCTACGAACAGGAACTTGGTATAAGGCTAAATGGGAAAGGATAAGACTGCGAAACAAGTTGAAGTCCGAATGGTAAACGTATCCCCCAAAACAGTAAACTGAGAGGTTGTGAAGTCGGCAGGTTAGTGCCTTACCCCGAGAGGCCCATCCAGCGTGTCAGCTCACGTGCGATAAAAAGCTTATGGGTGGGAGTCAGCTGAGTCCATAGTAGGTGCCTCACCAGTACCGAAGGGACTAATGTATGTATAGTGCAAATCGCTGTAAGCAATGCGTTGATAGTTCGGATGTGAGGTATGACGTATGTGAAAGAACCGTAATCTTTCAAGGTCGGAAGTAACGAGAATGTTTCAACGTAAATTTACAAGCAGAACGAAAAGCAGCAAATGGAATTAGTAAACGAGATTGTAGAAGCAAGAAACTTCTGGGAAGCCTGGATGTCTGTCAGGCGCAACAAAGGTGCTTCCGGCATAGATAATATGTCGGTAGATGTACTTGACGTGTATATGCCTCTGCATATGGATGAGATAAAGCAATCCATATGCCGAAAGCAATACAAGCCATCCCCCGTAAGACGTGTATTTATCCCCAAGCCCAATGGAAAGCAACGTCCCTTGGGCATCCCTACAGTAGTAGACCGTGTGGTGCAGCAGGCGACCGCCCAAGTGCTAAACCGCATCTATGAACCATTGTTTAGTGAGCATAGCTATGGTTTCAGACCGAATCGCAGTTGCCATCAGGCAATCAACCAAGCATTGGACTACTTGAATGCAGGGTATGAGTGGGTAGTGGACTTTGATATAGAAAAGTACTTTGACACGGTCAATCACGACAAGCTAATTTCAATCCTACGTGAGCAGGTCAATGATTCTGCCACTCTCCATCTAATTCGCTCGTTCCTAAAATCGGGTGTAATGGAGGGAGGTTTTGTCAGTGCAACCACAGAGGGAGTTCCCCAAGGTGGTTGCATATCCCCAATTCTGTCCAATATTTACCTTGACAAGCTCGACAAGGAACTCGAAAGTCGAGAGTTACGTTTTGTCCGTTATGCGGATGACTTCGACATATTTGTCAAGAGCGAAAGGTCAGCGGATAGGGTAATGGCATCAGTGAGTCGTTGGCTCGAATCAAAACTAAGGCTCAAGGTAAGTGCAACGAAGACCAAGGTGGTCAGACCCACAAAGAGTGTATTCTTGGGTTTTACATTTTGGAAAAGCACGAGAGGTTGGGAATGCCGACCTACAGATGCAGCCAAGGAGAAGTTGGAAACCAAGGTGAAGCAAGTTTTAGTTCGCAAGAGAGCAACTGCTCAACCAATGTCTTACATCTTCACAAAATTAAATCAAGTCATAAGAGGATGGGTTAACTATTACCACATAGGTAGTATGGCGACTTATCTCCGAGATGTATTTGGTCCTTGGTTACGCCACAAGGTTAGAGTGGTCATTGTAAAGCAATGGAAGAAATGCAGTACTATCCACAAGAATCTGCTGAAGATAAAGTCAATCATCAAGAGTAGAATCACGGACGATGCAATTTATCAAGCTTCAATGACAAGGTTGGGTTGGTACCGACAGTGCGGGCTATCCACCATAAACTTCCTCCTCAGCCCCCAAGTATTAGGGTTACCGAGAGTTAACAGGACTGATAAAAGCAAGGGCCGACCTGGCTTGGTCGACCCTTATGACTTGTATCAGAGTTTGCGTTCTCCTATATGTATGTAGCGCCGTATACGAGACCCGTACGTACGGTGCAATGAGAGGTGCTGGGGGTAACTCCCCACATCTACTCTATTATCATTTTTGCACATTCTTTTGATTGTGCAGATAGACTGCACAATCAATTCATACCTTTGCAGCAGAAGTTAAACATTAATAGGAAAAGGTATGGGACTATTCGATTTCTTATTTTCAAGCGGCGTTTCAAACAGCCAAAAGAAAGCGCATCGCAACGCTGGTAATAATACCTCAGGCCATGAAAACTATGCTCGTGGCTATGAAGATGGTTATGACGATTGCTGCTGCGACCATGATTGTTCTTATGAAGACTATCATGATAGTAGTTATTGTGATCGTGATGAGTATGAAGGCATCGAGAATGATGAGTGCTATGACGATAATTGCGGTTGGTAGTTACCTTCTGAAAATGGATTTTTCACATTATTATATTATAAGGTTATGAAGAAAATAGCAATTCTTTTAGCAGCTACAATGGCTTTCGCCATCAATAGCAATGCGCAAAGTATGCAATCTGGCTATAAAGGCCATGTTGAAGCAGGTTATTCTGTTGGTATCGGTGACTATGACTTTGGTCGTTTTGAAGTCAACACAACCCATGGCTATCAAGTGAATCCTTATATCTTCCTTGGTGCTGGTACTGGCTTGCATTTTATGTCATCTTACAAAACTGGTGATATGGAAATACCACTTGATGTAAGAGACAGTAAAGTAGATATTCCGGTTTTCGCAAACTTCCGCAGCAATTTCACGAAAGGCAAGATTTCGCCTTTCTTTGACATCAAAGGAGGAACGTTTGTTACCAATAATGGTGGTCTATACGTGGTGGCTTCATTGGGTGTAAGATATGCTCTGAATAGCAAACAGGGACTTAGCTTATCTGTAGGATATGCTGCTGAGAAACTTGAATTTGAAACATTTGAACGTTTCAATGGCAGATATGATATGAGTTATACTCGCAAGCCTGCGACATATGACACAGAGTCAGTTAGCGTCAAACTTGGATTTGATTTTTAAAAGAATAATGTCTATCAAAACAATATAGAAGATGAAAAAGTTTATTTTAGTTACACTTGCTGCATTATTTGTATGCAGTGCGGTAGATGCTCAAATTCTGCGAGCAGAAGAGTTGGAAAAGTACGCAAAAGAAAAGTATGGAGAGAAATGGGTTGATGCAGCAACCAATCTCGGTACCCAGTTGACATTGGATAAGAACAATGCCATCACCTATACTCAGGTTATCCCTGCTGAAGGCAAGACCAAAGATCAGCTTTATGTGTTGCTTAACTATTGGTTCACCGCAACTTTCAATGATGCGAACTCCGTCATCAAATTGAATGACAAGGAATTGGGAACAATCATCGCACAGGGTTTTGTAGAGAGTATTGCACAACATGCAGGTGGTACTAACGCTTACAACGTTAATTTACGCCCTGTTATCAAATGTGATATAAAGGACAATAAGGTTCGTGTTACCTACACAGTACCATTCTATTCTGTCAATGTTGCCGTTGGTGGCGGTTGGATGGGTGCAATGGGAGGTACTATCCCTACCCGTTCTGATCAGAATTGGCCACTTGATAAATGTTATCCTTTTGCCAAGAAGGACTCTCACAAGAAGACTTCCTGCAAAGCACTTGTCATGGCTCATGCCTACTCTAATGTTGTAATGGACAAGATTGAGGAGTGCATCAAGAATGGCTTATCTGGTAATGAAAACGACAATTGGTAAATTCAAAATAACAAGAACATTATGAAAAAGTATTTATTTTTCCTTCTTACCCTCGTGGTAGCATCTTTTGCATTCATATCATGCAGCAGTGACGATGATGACAATGGAGACTATGACAAGTCTATGATTGTGGGAACCTGGGAGATGACTGCAGTAAAGACATCGGAGTCTGGTACGTATGTTGACTGGCCTTTCAGAAAGACTTACGCCACATTCAATGCAGACGGTTCATATTACGGCTCCGGATATTTCGGAACAGGTCGAGGAACATGGTCTTTGAAAGGAAACACACTGAATACATATGTTGAAGGTGAACTATTTGCTTCTTATACCATCATTACTGCGACTTCTACAGTATCAGAAATGAAAATGTCTATTGGTGACGAATCTATTTGGGTAAAATGCAAGAAGCAATAATACCAATCAAGCACTACTTTGTAATGCATTGAACATACTTCAGAAGGATGACAGGGTCAAACACCTTGCCATCCTTTTTTGTTGTCAAGTGCAGATGGGGGCCAGTTGACATGCCGGAACTTCCAGATACCCCAAGCACCTCTCCTGCATTGACAAACATCCCCTTTGAGACCCAGAAAGCAGAAAGATGGCAATAGCTGATGGTATAGCCAGCTGTTCTGACTGTGACATACTTACCTGAGCGATTGTCATGGCCAACGCCAGTCACTTCCCCAGGAAACATGGAAAACACTTTCTCGTAATGAGCTGCCAGATCCACGCCATTGTGCATGATGGTCTTGTGCTTCACCGGGTGATTACGCATTCCAAACCTTGAATTGATCTGAATACTTTTCAACGGAAACGAAGCCCGAAGATAAGGAAGAACATCTCGGGAAGAATCCGGAGGCAGAGAATCAGCCTTCATCACAGAGTCCACAGAAGCAACATGAGTTGTTTCTTGTGGACTCTTCTTTTTAGATATACTATGCTTCTTCACATACCCAATCGTATTGAATTGGGCATGTGAAGGAATCTTTGTAAGCATCATTGTCAGTATCAATATGAGTGTCTTTATTGCTTTCATGTTGCAAAGGTAATCAGACTCAGCTCAACAACACGAAAGAAGTTACCTCTTCCCTATTATATCTAACTTTATTTATGTTTATAGTATGATAATTGAAGAATAATCATACTACTTTCATAACTATCTATAAAACTTTGATGATACTAACATACATATTTATCTTCTTCTATATCTACAATGTAACTTTGTTGTCGGTTTGGCTTTAGGCGCAGTCTGAATAAGACCTGTCATAGGTCAGCCACCAAATAAAAAACGAATAAAACAGAAGCAAATGAATTACAATTTCGATGAGAACGAGATGCCTTATGGCATCCTTGAACGTTTCGGACTCACCCAGACAATGATTGACGACTTACCCACCGATGTCCTCCAGAACATCTACAATGGTCGCAAGTCGCCAGTCCTGCCAGTTCACATCACAGCCGATGATGGTGAGGAAGTCAAAGCACGAACCAGGTTCAGCCTGGTAAGAACAGCCGAAGGTGGCGTTGACGTGCTTTTCTATCCACAGCTCGATGAGTTAGACTTGAAACTCTTCAACGAGCAGCAGGAGAAGAACCTTGTTGCAGGAAAGCCTATCATCGGTCATTTGGAGAGCAACGAGGTTGGTAAGGAACTCGGCAGTAAGTGTTTCTTCCAACTTGATCCTGAAAGCAAGCAGGTGCTCAGTGTTCCAACCCCGGTCATAGGCAGAAACATCCAGTATGTAGCAGACCGCTATCACCTTACTGGCGCAGAGATGCAGAAGTTGCAGAATGGAGACATCCTTACCGTCGTAGAGGATGACGAGGAACAGTCCATTGGTATCGACCTCAACTCCAACACCGGCATCCGTTTCGCAGCAGGCAACGAACTTGTCTGGAAGCGAGAAGCCAAGCGTGACTGGGATAAGTTCAACTTCGGCATCTTCGGCTGTTGGGCTATGGATGAAGACGGTAATCTCGACTACATCCCAGAAGAGAACTACACCGAAGAGATGTGGAATGAACAGAAGAAACTGGGAATGCGCATGATGCAGCGATAACCCAAAGTATTAACCCATAAAACAAGATTTCATGGCAAATGTAAAGTACTATCCAGAAGACGTGCTCGTGGAAAAAGTCCAGAGCGGAGAATATGGCTGGCTTGACTACATCAACCACCACTCACCTGAATGGCAAGAGGAATACACAGCCTTCTGCAAAGAGAAGGATCTCATTGTCAATGAGGAATCGGCAGAGGAATTTGTCGATTGGAAGGGCGAGCAGATTGAAGCTGGCGAATAATCACACAGTACAGAATCAATAAACAGCATTAGAATATGTCAATCAGATCAAATGCATTACCAGTAGGCAGAGACCTGGCACCAGAGCTTCAGGAGATTCTCAGAAAGAATGGTATGCAAGCACATATCATCAGACAAGGAGAAGGTTATCAATTGGCCGTTCAAGGTCACGATTCCCCTCTGCTGACCTACGCCATCACCGCACAACAGCACAGAGCCTTGGTTGACTGGGGAGCAAACTCAGCCAACAAGCAAGCCTATAACACCGTGGCAGAACTCGTGAAGAATGATTTCTACATGCCACGTGACTTCGTTCATGCCAGAAATGCCAATGGCCGTGTTGCCATGGGACTCCACGGCTACCGCATAGGCGTTGGCGAATACGGCAGACTCCCCTGGAACAAACGACATGCCCACATGATGATGGATCCATATCACGGAAGATTCCTCGGTTGGACTCCACGTTGTCAGGAAGGATTCCACATGCGCAGAGTTGGAGGAGCCATGTTCATGCAGGGTGCTCCAATCGTACCAGAACGTCCTGATGGCAGAATGAAGCCGGGCGAGTTGCAGAATGGCGGTTATGGCTTCTATTATAAAGGTGGTCAGCAAAACATGGTACAGCAACCATCGCAGGATGTGTTGGCAGACCTGCAATCAGTCATTACCCCTGTAGTGGTTCGTCCACGTCCCAAGGAACCAGCCAAACCATACAACGAGCTTATCACCTCGAAGGTCTATTTCAGCAATGACAAATGGCAGGAGTGTCTTTCGTCTCACGGCATCATCGTAGATGCAGCCAACAAGACACTGACCATCCAGTCCACAGCCACCAAGCAGGACTTTGTCTATGATCTCACTGAGGATGAGGTGAAGAAGCTGACCAACAATTCCATCAAGCAAGTCCCAGTCCAGAACCGCATCGACATCATCAACAATGCCATCAGAAACGATTTCCAGGACAAACTGACGATGGATATGCTCAATTCCAAAGAGCAGATCAGCTTGAAGCTCAGACCAGAGATAGAGGCAGAACTCAACAACCGCCAGCAGATGGTGATTGACCAGTCTCTACCATCTAATGGCGACCAGATTACTATCGAGCCAGAAGACCGCAGTGTTGCTCATGTAGATGGCAATAGCCTGTATGAGCAGAACGAAAGCAAGGGATGGTTCCGTGAAGGCAAGCATGGCAGAGAGGTTCAGGTTGATGACATCAAGGTTGAGCCAGTACGTAATGAGCAGGGAGAAATCCAGAAGGATGAGAAAGGCAACGCCAAGTTTCGCATGACGGCCGTCATCAACGGAGAGAGCATCAGCCATGAGATTACCCAAAAGCAGTATGACAAGTTCATGGCTATCGATGACTACCACCGCATGAAACTCTTCTCCCACATCTTCAAGGAGGTGGATATGAAAACCATCCCTGGAGAAGGCAAAAATATCGGGGCTCAGATTGGAGGAGCACTCCTTGCAGGACTTGCCGTGATGAGTGAACTGGGCAGAGACCGTCCTGCACCGGCAGTATTCGTAGAACACCATCATGACCATGCCCATGGGCCACATGTCTATTTCAAGGGCAGCGTAGATTCACCGCAAGACCTTGCTTCACGAGCCTTCGATGCAGGACTCAATGCAGGAGAACATGGTGTAGGCTTAGGTCATGGCAGATAAACAACAATTCACATTCAAAAGATGACAGACGAACAGACATTTGCAGACTACAGAAGCCGTCTTAACATCAAGGACGTATTGGAGGACGCAGGCTACACGTTTTACAAGCGTGATGGCTTGCGCTATCCTGCGTATGTACGCCTGGGCAGCGACGGAAAAAGAATCAGTGGAGACAAGTACATTGTCATGCCCAACAAGAACTGCTGTTTCCAGCCGCCAACCATCAAGCTCTACTCTGTTACCTCCTTCATCTGGGAACATCCAGACCTTTTCAAGGAGTACAAGTATGGCATGAAGGAATCAGCCCTTGTCCATAAGGTCTGCCAACGCCTGCTTAACATCCCGGTAGAACATCGGAGTCAGGACGTGCATAATCCAACTGTCAGCAGCAAGCCATTTGATATCAATGACTACAAGATTGACCGTTTCAATCCCAAAGACTTCGAGTCACAGAAGCCGTTCTACGCCTTCTTCAAGTCAAGAGGAATTGATTTCGCCACCCGTTGTGCCTTCCATCATAGCTTCTTCCTCGCATCGAAAACAGCAAAAGATGGCAGCACCTATAAGAATCTCTCCTTCCCCATGCACATCCCTGGGCAACATGACAAATGTGTAGGCTTAGAGGAAAGAGGGTATCCACGAAAGGACGGTTCTGCCCGAAAAGGCATGGCTACCGGCACCAACGCCAGCGAAGGATTATGGATGGCAAGTCCCAAGAATACGGCACTCCAGGATGCCCGTATCGTACTTGTCTTTGAAAGCGCATACGATGCCATGGCATTTTACCAGCTGCAGATGCGCAAGAAATCAGGATTGGACCAGCGTGGACGGCAGGATCTGAAAGCCGGAGTCTATGTCTCTACTGGAGGTAACCCAAGCTATGGGCAGATACAGGGATTGCTGAAAGCTGCACCCCAAGCCACCTTCCACCTTGGCTTTGACAAGGATGTGGCAGGAAAGCAGTTTGTGGCAAACTTCGAGGATATAGCAAGCAAACAGAGTCCTGTAGCTCCAGGAAATGTACCTGCTGAGATGAGGGAGTTCATGGAAAGCTTCGACAAACAGCCGAGAACCATCAAGGAACTGCTAAGTTTCAATGATGAGAACTACAGCTTACTTCCCCATGAGCTCAAACAGCTCTACCGGGTTTACGATTCTGCAAAAGAAGAGGCATTGGAGTATCACTACTCTCCCTTCTTGTGTAAAGAAGACAAACAGGAAGCTGCTAACAAGATGAACAAAGCATTCAAGGACTTCAAGGATGCACTGCTACAGAAGCTCAACCTGCACGAAGACCAAGACCTCGTTCCCGTGAAGATTATACGGGAAGAGCCATCGGAAGGCTACAAGGACTTCAACGATGAGCTACTTGATAAGAAACAGTTCTCTATGACCGACGTAGTAGAGACCGCATTTGACGAGAACGGTGTGGACTTAACCATTGAACGGCAAGAAGAGAATGAGGAAACCAAACATCATGGATTTAAACGATAATGAATATGGCAGACCCAATCAGACGATACAACATCATCACCCTACGCCCTCATTGGGCGCAGTATATCATCTCGCAAGGGATGTCGTTCATCATCAGCTGTGCCCTTTTCCTTGTTGCCGGTCATGACAGCATCACCCACAAGATGCCTTTCGTGGTACTTGGAGGTGTGATGACCTGCATCATGCTCTATAGATGCTTATATCTCTACAAACTCAGATACATCATCACCTCTGAGCAGCTCATCATCCAGCATGGAGTACTGACCAGAACCAGTGACTACATCGAGCTGTACCGAGTGGTGGATTTCAGCGAGAACCGTGACATTCTGGAACAGTTGTTCGGCTTGAAGACAGTATGGATATTCAGCGGAGACCGCTCCAATCCCAAACTGGACATCTACGGTGTGAAAGAAAGGTTGGACGTGGTGAGAATCATCCGTGAACGTGTAGAATACAACAAAAAGAGAAAAGGCATATATGAAATTACCAACAGATAACAGAAGAAGCAAGGTTGTTGCAGCCATTGCCTTGGCGTTAATGCTGCTGCCTACTATAGCTCATGCTCAGGTTGCCTCCAGCAATCCATTGGAGTATGTTGCCTTGGCTGAGGGAAACGAACTTATCAATGGTCAGATCAAGAACCAGATAGAAGACCAGCAGAAGACTGCATTCCTGCAGAACACCATCGCAGCCGAGTTCTCGCAGATTCACAAATGGGAAAAGAAGTACAACAGCTATCTGAAAACGGCATCGGGTTATGCTTCCACGTTGAAAGCCTGCACCTCGCTCTATGACGACGGTGTGAGAATCTTCATCAACTTGTGCAATCTGAAGAAGGCCATAGCAAGCAACCCACAGGGCATTGTGGCGACAGCGAGCATGAACAATCTCTATATCGAGACGGCCACAGAGCTCGTCACGGTATATACCACTTTAAAGGATGCCATAGCCAAAGGTGGCAATGAGAATATGCTCACTGGTGCAGAACGAAGCAAAACCCTCTGGGAACTGAACGACCGTCTGGCACAGTTCAACAAGAAGCTGTCAAGGCTATGTCTAAGCATCAGATACTACACCATGGCCGATGTCTGGAACAATGTCACGGCAGGAATGCTCGACCGGAGCAATGCCGAAATAGCCAGTCAAGCCCTTGGCAGATGGCGCAGATGCGCCAGAGTTGTAACACCATAAGAAAGATTATTTGAGGATAACATTTATGAAACGTCTCTATGCTCTCATATTACTTCTCTTTTCTCTCATCCTTCCCTTTGATGGGCAGGATGGGAGTTTTCTCCGTGCCCAGGGCAATGACCCTGTTCTGGCAGGTATGATATTCCAATATACCGACAAGGCCAAGAAAGAGTTGAAGCAGCAGGAACAGATGATGCAACTTGTATCTACAGGTCATATATGGATCAAGGAAGAGGTGGAAGGTACAACCAACCTACAGAAGGAGTTCAATAACTATCTTGACCATTTCAACAGCATCATCAGCTATGCAGCTCAGATCTATGGTTTCTATCACGAGATAGACCGACTCGTTGGACAGCTTGGCACCTACAGCCACCAGCTCAGCCATCAGACAACCAATGCTCTTGCCGTGGCTCTGTCCTCCAATCGCAACAAACTCTATCGGGAACTTGTCATGAGCAGTGTCGAGATAGTCAATGACGTTAGGCAGGTATGTCTCTCTAATAACAAGATGACAGAGAAGCAGCGACTGGAGATAGTCTTTGGCATACGACCGAAACTCAAACTGATGAACCAGAAACTCAAACGGTTGATACGGGCAGTGAAGTACACCAGACTGTCAGACGTATGGGCAGAGATAGACTATGGAGCCAGGAGTGAAGTGGACAAACCTACCATTGTACAGCGATGTAAAGAACGATGGCGAAGGAATGCAAGACGTTGAAGTAAAGGTTCAATATAATCAGATAACAAATAACAGTACAATAATTTAGAAATACATAGCATTATGGGTTGGGGTTCATTTTTGAAAGCAACTCTCCGATTGGGAGGAAGGATGACCAGTGCAACTGCACACTCAGTGGGCAGTGCTGTGCTTCATCCTCAGCAGACCTTGAAAGGCGTAGGTTCTGCCACTAAAAGCGCAGTTGTCGGAGGAAGTCTTGGTTACATTGGTTGGGAGAAACTCACCACGGACAAAAGCGTTGTTGGCATAATCAGCGATGCCGTCATAGGAGAAGACACCACCAAGAAGATTGGCGACACCGTATCAGGGATTGGCGATGGCGTGAAAGACTTGAAAGACTCAGTTACAGGACTTTCAGACAACGTAAATGGGGCTATCAGCAGCGTGGATTCCAAGTGGAGCGGTATGTCTGGCTTCCTCAGAGCCATGTTCTCTGGTCATGGCGGTGACATGTTCGGAAACTTCTTCAGCAATATAGGCAAAGGTAACGTTTCAGGTCTCAACCTTGTAGGACTTGTTGTCTCTGCCCTCCTCGTCTTCGGTCGCTTCGGATGGTTAGGCAAGATCGCTGGAGCCGTTCTCGGAATGATGATGATAGGCAATAATGCCAATCTAAGCAGCCTACTTGGTGGCAACAGTGACCGTAAGGCAAGCAACCACAAGGAAGAAGAAAAGCAGCAAGAAACAGAGCAAACCAATACTGTAAGCAGACGAAGATAACAAACACTACAACAAAGTATTATACAATGCACTATACACAAGAAATGATACTACATTCCGACAGTGGCTATTGCATGCCATTCGAGGAAAGAAACGGAGAAGTGACCATGTCCCTGGGCTACGGCAAACAGAAACATCCGCACACTGGAGAGTCATTTTTCCATCATGGAGTTGACTTCAAGGTCAAGAACTACCTGCTGTCTGCAGTAGCTACCGGCAAGGTGACAGGACTGGGCAACGATGCTATTCACGGCATCTACCAGATTACGAGATATGGTGACTATGAAGTGACCTATGCCCACCTGAGCAACGTGTTTGCCAACTACGGCAAAGAGGTAAAGGCAGGGCAAGTCATCGCTGTCAGTGCCGACTCCCTCCATGTAGAAGTCAAATACAAGGGGGAAGAACTCAATCCACTGGAGTTCCTCACCATGATCTATAGCAATCTGAAAGTGATGGAACAGAACGGCAAGCCAGGCGCAGCACCTCAGTTCGTCACTCTTGATATGGATGTTCATACCATGTATGACAAAGACCAGAAGGAGATTGAAGACCTCATGATGCGCTTCTTCCCCGACTACATGAGCGACATGAGTCAAGGCATCTATGCCCTACCAGAGCATACGGAACTGGCACTTCGCAACATCTTCACCATGTCGGCCATGAAGAATTACTTCTATGAAACCCTGCCTTCCATGGCGAATCCATTGGGAATGGGAACAAGAAGCATTCCAATAGCCGAGCGAGTACAGAACCTCCTCATTGGAGATTTCCTCAACTATCTCGCCTTGCGCCATCAGATCTTTCTGTCAAGCATGAGCGCCATCGAAAAAAAAAAGCACAAGACCGGGCAATAGCGACAAGCGGAATAGTTGACCCACTGGCAGAACTGGACATCGATGTTCAAAGCTTTGACATTCCACGCCTGGTGAGCGTCTATCCCGACAAGTCGGGAATCAGATGGTGGACTAAGGCTTGGTTCAACAACAGCGAGAAAGGCGAAGCTGCCATTGAGATAGAAAGAAATCTGGCCATCAAGTTCATCAACGACAACATCGAGAAGGACGAATGGCTGGAGGAATATTTCCCGAAACAGATGGAAGTCTATCACAATGCCATCGAACAGACCAGGGAGCAAATCCTCAACCAATTAAACTTGTAAACATAAAGCTATGGTAGAGTCAAAACAGGATAAAATATTCAATACTAAGGTCATACCGATTATGAATAAAGTTCGGAATGACCTACAGAACAAGCTTGCAGACGAGTTGCGGTCAAACTCCAATTCGTTTGCAGGTCTGATGGCAGCAGCAGCTGGACCTGACGGTGGTATGGCATCCATGCAGGCGCAAAATGACACCCTCAAATACACAGGCAAATGGACATCCAAGACCACGGAAGACTATATTTCGATGGTCAAGAAAGAGTTGAAGCGACAGCATATCACGGTCAATGCCTCCATGGAACAGAAGATGATCGACAAGATGATAAAGGACAAAATACCGAAATCATCCATCGACTACATCATGCGAAAGGCTGCCACCAGTACCATCTTCTATCTACCGCAGGAAGTCGTAAAATCGCCATTGGAGCACAAGATAGACTCAGAGGCAGAGAAGCGGTATAAGCCATCGGTCTGGGAAAAGAACGCTGGTATAGCCCTTGGCTCTGTAACCGACCTTGCCTGTATGGGAGGATTGGGAGGTGGCTTGAAGACTGCTGCCACCTGGATAGGAAGCGACATGCTCGTCACTCATGTTGGTGACAAACTCAATGACCGTTCCGATGTTCCCATGATCATTGCACCGGGAAAGGAGGATGAATACAGACGAACGCAGCAGGAAAAGAAGAAACAAGCGGAGCAAAAACCGCAGAACAAGCCACAATCTGAGGAAGGAGCACGGCAGACTGAACCATCAGAAGAAGGGAACCAATCTGAAGGTGAAGCCAACAATACGCAGCCCGAACAGACTAACATGAACGGTTGGCAAGGGCTTCTCACGTCATTCGGCCTCAACGGTATCAGCGATATAGGCCATAATCTTGGTTATGTATTGGCCATGCTTCCAGATATGCTCGTCGGCATGTTCACCGGTAAGACCAAGTCCATCAATATCAAGGATAACATGATGCCTATTGCAAGCATTGTTGCAGGTATGTTTGTCAAGAACCCGATTCTCAAAATGGTGCTCATAGGCATGGGAGGCATGAATCTTCTCAATAAGGCAGGACATGAAGCCTTGGACAACTTCAAGACACAGGATCATCCGCAACAAGCTGGTGGCAGAGTCAACTATCGCATCTATCCCGAAGAGCCTCTGAATGCACGCATCCAGAATCCGGAGATAAGAGCCAACTGCCTGATCGCAACCATTGACAGAGTGCCATGTACCATAGCCCTTCCAGAAAAAGTTGTGGATGCCTACCGTCAAGGAGCGCTGCCTCTCAACACCCTTGCCAATGCTGTGCTGGCAAAGAATGACCAGATGCGACAGATAGCATCCGAGAAATACGAGGCTGGCGAACGACAGACAGTCATCGAGAGACCACTTGCTCAAAGATAACATAGAACAAAGATGAAAAGATACTGGTATAAATTCCGTGTCAAATACGGCAAAGCCCTTGACACAGGAAAGAACAAAAAAGTCAGTGAAGAATACCTGGTAGATGCCGAGAGCTTCACCGAGACAGAGAAACGTGCCACCAAAGCTGCTACTGAGCTTATCGGAACCAGAGACTTCGACATCACAGCCATCTCACGTGAACCTATCACGGAGATCCTGAAAGAAGATGAGAAAGAAGGCAACCACTGGTACAAGACCGTCGTCTCCCTTGTCACTGAGGATGAAGAAACTGGCGTAAAGAAGTTCTCACCACAGACCATCTACGTCAATGCTCCTTCGACAAAGGAAGCAGACCACATGCTACGTCAGCACATGAGCAGCAGTGTGACAGAGTGGGAAATCAAATCCATAGCCGAGACCAAGGTTCTTGGTGTTCTTGGCTATAAGCAATGATCACAAAAACATCATATCCATGACAGAAAAGAATCAGCAAGAAAAGATGGCTGCAGAACGTCAGGTGGAACTGTTCACCAAGGCGTTCGGGAAAGCCAAGGAAGATAATGGCATTTGGCTGGACAACAACGGTCGCAAGGCTCCTGGACTCTACCAGAAGCATTTGCAGGTATCAGCCTTCAATGCCATCATCTTAGGAATGCACGCCGCACAAAACGGCTACAAGACCAACCAATATACGCTTTTTTCGGAAGCGAAGAAACGTGGTGAGTCTGTTCAATCAAAAGAGAAAGGAGTACCGTTCCTCTGGTACAACTGGAACGAGTATGTCAACAAGCACAACCCTGAGGACAAAATCAGCCGTGCAGACTACCAGGCTCTCCCTTCAGACAAGCAAGCTGACTATAAAGGTATCAGAAGCCGTGAAGTCAGAGCCCTGTTCAATATTGAGCAGACTACCCTACCCATGGTTGACAAGACCGCCTTTGAAGCTACAGTCCAGGAATATGGCAGGTTGAACGACCGAAAGGATGTAGAGTCAGCCTCCACTGCCATTCGCAAAGGTGTAGAAGAGCTTCTGGAAAAAGCACGTGAGAACATGGTCGAAATCCGCAGTGACTCTACCGGTGTAGCACATTACGACAGCAAGAAAGACATTGTCTTCCTGCCCAAAGCATCTTCCTACGAACACTATGAGGATTATGCCCGTGATGCAGTATCGCTACTTGTTACAGCCACTGGCCATGGGCAGCGACTGGCTCGTGAAGGTATGGTAACGAAGAACGGAAAGGTCTCTGCAGAGGATGCCATGAAGCAGGAGCGTCTGGTCACAGAGGTTGCCACCGCCGTAAAACTCCAGGAATTGGGAATCTCAGCCAAGCTCTCCCCGGAAAGCATGGCGATAACTGACTATTGGTCAAGAGAACTGAAAGAGAACCCTTGTCTCATTGATATACTGGAGAGGGATGTCAACAATGCCGTGGATATGCTCCACAAGGCAGAACGTGGCGAAAAGGTTGAATTGAACAGCAAGACAACCAGAAATCAGGCAGATGCCATCAAGAGCATCCTTCCAAAGCACTACTATGTGGCTGACGAGATCAAGACCCTTCCCAACAAGTCCACCAAGGAGTTTGTCCTCGTAAAGGACGCAGAAGGTAAGATGGCTGACGTAGTCCTTCCGGAAGGTGCATCCTTAGGTATGGATAACGACATCCCTGGCATGAAGAAAGGACGTATCGAGCATGCCCTACAGAAGGAAGGATATGAAACTGTCACCTTCTACAATGTTGATGGTTCCATGGGCTACCGTCCTGACGACAGTTTCTTTGACGGTAAGGCAGTCTCTGTTGCCAGACTCAACAACTGGAGCCTGGAGACCATCACCCTGCTCGATGTTTCGGATGCCGTAAAACGCTCAGGAGCCGTGGACTTCGACAAGATCCTGATGCTGCGTGACGATGAAGGAAAGTGGGCACTCTATCTGAAACCTGAGAATGAAAAGGCTTTCAGCGTATATCCAGACAAGGCCGATGTCAACCTGTTCTTCACCACAGTAAAGCAAGGAGACGAGGAGCTTTCAGACACTATGCGTCAGGACATGGCACAGAAATACTACATGGAAGCTTCCAATAAGCCGGAAATGAAGGTTGACCTCTTCAAGAGCAACGTTCCTGCCGAAGAAGTGGACAAAATCCAACGTGTCAACATCTTCAAGACCAAAGAGACGGACAATCAGCCGAGTGTCATCCTCTGTATGCCTACAGTGAATGGTGAAAAGCTCAAACCTCGTGAGATCTCACCATCCCAGTGGCAACGTATGTGGCTCGCCGAGAACATGCAGGATTACAAGAAACACCTTGCTGCCAGTCTTTTTGCCGATGTACTACGCAAAGACCGGACCGATGCGGTAGCTGTAGGCACTGAAAAATCGGAGCAGGAAGCCCAGAGTAATGAGGTAAAGCAGAACACCGCTCAGCAAGAGGAAGAAAAGGCTACGGAGGAACAGAAAGAGGAAACTCCAGAAAAGAAAGAGCAGAAGCAGAAGGAAGAAAAGGCAAAGGAAGAGAAGACGAAGGCTGAGACAAAGGCTGCCGTTGTAGCAATGACTCCGATGTTAAAGCAATTCTACGAGCTAAAAGGTAAACATCCTGATGCTGTGTTACTTTTCCGTTGTGGAGACTTCTACGAGACCTATAGCCAGGATGCAGAGAAAGCTTCAAAAATCCTGGGCATCACACTCACCAAGAGTTCCCATACCAAGGATGCTGACGGTAAGCCTCTGGCCATGGCTGGTTTCCCATATCATGCTCTCGACACCTATCTGCCGAAACTCATCCGTGCAGGAGAACGGGTTGCCATCTGCGACCAGTTGGAAGCCCCCAAACGTGCCACTGAGGAAATTTCTCCCTCCAAGGTAGAGAGTCCTCAGCAGGAACAGAACAATTCATCAGGAATACACAGATAACATGTAATCATCATGTCAAGGAATCAAGAATATGTAGAACAATATGCAGAGTATGCCATGGAGCAGATGCGACGATATGGCATACCTGCTTCTGTCACCCTTGCACAAGGCATCTGCGAGAGTGCAAGCGGACAGAGCGAGTTATCCCGAAAGGGAAACAATCATTTCGGCATCAAGGCTACTTCCGGTTGGGTTCAGAACGGTGGCAAGTACCTCGTATATACCGATGACCGTCCCAACGAGAAGTTCTGTCAATATGCTTCTGTTGGCGACTCATACGAACATCATTCTCAGTTTCTGAAAGGAAACAAGAGATACAGCTCGCTCTTCAAGCTATCCCCTGATGACTACAAGGGATGGACAAACGGACTGCAGAACTCCGGCTATGCCTCCAACAAGAAGTACGCTTCAAGTCTTCAGAGCATCATCGAGAAGAACAACCTGCAGAAGTATGACCAGATGGTCATGAAGGAGATGAAATCGCAAGGCAAATCCTTCGGTACCGAAACCAATCCTCGTCAGCAAGGAGAACAAAGCAGCCAGAAAACGAGTGTTTCAAAGCCTGCGGAGAGTGAAAAGTATTCCTATCCCTTGAAGAGAAACGAGTTTATGCTCGTCACATCACCCTTCGGAATGAGGAAAGATCCGCTCAATCCAGCCAACACGCAAATGCACAAGGGCATCGACATTCAAGCTAAGCATGACAATGTACTGGCTACGGAAGATAAGGGCAAGGTCACTCGGGTCAATAACAATCCGAATACTGCAGGTGGACTGTCTGTAACTGTAGAATACAACAGAAATGACGGCAGCAAGTATCAATGTACCTACATGCACCTGAGCAGCATTGCCGTCAAGGCTGGAGATAACGTCAATGCCGGTCAGCTATTGGGCGTGACTGGCAATACGGGAACCAGAACCACTGGTGAGCATCTGCATTTTGGAGTGAAAAGCATCTCTGCGGATGGCAAGGCACGGGATATAGACCCTGCTGCATATCTTGCTGAAATCTCACAAAAGGGAAACATCCAGTTGCAGACTCTCCACAACGGCAAGGACATCACCGCTCAGTATAAGGTTAGCAATCCTTCTTCACAAGGCGAAGTGACTGACACGGCACAAAGTCCTGAAGACTGGATGAAGAAACTTCTGTCATCAGAGGACAGCGGAGTGAAAATGTCAGGCGATGACCCTGTCATTGAGATGGCTATGACCATGTTCACCTCTCTCATGGCACTTGCCCTGCAGATAGACAACAAGAGCGAAGAAGAGAAAATGCAGACTGTGACCGACTCGGTTGTCAGCAAGAGCATCGACCTCTCCTCGCTCCTTCCCTCTTATAAAGCCTGTTCCGTGAACGTTCAGGATGGTAAGCCTTATCTCCATGTAAATAACGGAACCGTCCAGTTTACAAGAGAAATGACCCAGGCAGAAATGACAAAGCTCCAGCAGACGCTCGGCAATGCCAATCTGAGCGATGAAGACAAGCGAAGAGGTGTTGCCTCTATCATACAGGCTGCAACCGTATCTCAGCAGATGTCACAGAACTACCAGAAAGGCGTTGACAATCAGCAAGACAGACAGGAATCTGTTCAAATCAAATAATGAAGTAAAACAATAAACCAAGTTTATTATGATTAAATGTAATGTAACCGTATGCGGCACGGTATGTCGCCAGGCACAGATGCGTGCCAACAAGGAAGGTAAGCAGTTTATCTCTTTCGGAATCAGCGTAGTGGTTCAAGCCAAGACCGGTATCAACAAGACTGTAGAAATCAGCGTAGCCAAGGATGGTGACAACCAGGCTGAACTGGTCAACTATCCCGTAGGTTCCCGTATCGAGGTGGCAGGAGTTCTCCAATTCCATAAGAAAGGCGATGCGCTTTACCTCAATCTCTCGGCTTCGGGAGTGAATACCTTTAATGCAGGAAGCCAGGACGCAATTACCGGCACCATCGAGTTCCGAGGAACCATCGGCAAGCAGGTTGAAGTGAAGACCGACAAGAAGGGCAAGCCTTATACTCTATTCTCTGCCTACAGCAGCGAGAAGGATGGTGATAACTATGCCTACACTTGGATTCGTTTCATGCAGTTTGACACCACAAAGGCAGACTGGGTACAGGCTAAGGCAG
Organism: Prevotella sp. AM42-24; assembly: GCF_003461825.1. Lineage (NCBI taxonomy): Bacteria > Pseudomonadati > Bacteroidota > Bacteroidia > Bacteroidales > Prevotellaceae > Prevotella > Prevotella sp. AM42-24. The sequence goes on from NZ_QTXV01000001.1 coordinate 204,146, forward strand.
GCATCAACGCCAAGGGTGATTTGCAGGTGGGAGCCTACAACGACCGCCTCGACCTTACTTGCCGTATCAACGAGCTTACTCCATGGGAGAAGAAAGCAGCATCCACCAACCAATAAGGAATGATTATGGCTGATTACAAGAAATATAATACAGATGGCCGTAGCAGTGAAGACCGGGCTTTGGACAAGTTTGCCGAGATGATGATTGAGAAGATCAACACCTTGCAGAACGACTGGAAGAAGCCTTGGTTCACTGAAGGTTCCCTGACATGGCCTAAGAACCTATCTGGGCGTGAGTATAACGGCATGAATGCCCTGATGCTCATGATGCACTGTGAGAAGCAGGGATATAAGTTGCCGGTGTTCTGTACCTTCGACAGAGTTGCCGGTCTGAACTTCAATAAAGACAAGCAAGGAAAAAGACAGCAGGTTAAGGACAACAATGGTGAAGCTTTGCCTCAGGTAACAATCCTCAAAGGCGAGAAGAGTTTCCCGGTTTTCATCACGACTTTCACCGTTGTGAACAAAGAGACAAGGGAGAAAATCAAATACGATGACTACCGCTTGATGTCCGATGAGCGACGCAAGGAGTATAATGTATATCCTAAATTGCAGGTTTACAATGTGTTTAATGTGGCGCAGACCAACTTGCAGGAAGCTCGTCCGGAACTCTACAAAAAGCTGGAGGCAGCTGCAGGAGTAAACCGACCATTGAATCATGGTGATGACTTCTCTTTCCCTGCCATGGATAAGATGATCAAGGAAAACGGATGGATCTGTCCTATCAAGCCTGTCTATGGAGACAATGCCTACTACAGCATTTCGAAGAATGAGATTGTCATTCCAGAGAAACGCCAGTTCAAGGATGGAGAGTCCTTCTACACCAATCTCGGACATGAGATGGCTCACTCTACGGGTTCAGAAAACCATTTGGGCAGATTGAAGCCTGCATCTTTCGGAAGCGCAGAATACGCCCGTGAGGAACTTGTTGCTGAACTGAGTGCAGCCCTGGTAGCCCAGCGTTTCGGTATGACCAAGCACCTAAAGGAAGACAGTGCCAGCTATCTGAAAAACTGGTTGGACAGTTTGAAGGAATCACCTGAGTTTATCAAGACTACGCTTACCGATGTGAAGAAAGCTTCTCACATGATCAACCAGCATATCGATGCCATGCAGCTGAAAATAGACCAGGAGCAAAGTCAAGAGGCTGAGCAGAAGCAAGAGATAGCTCCAACGATGTATTACGCTTCAGTGGCGTATCTCCAGACTACCGATGCTATAGACCGTCTCGACAAGTTCAAAAATGACGGCAACTACGATGCACTCCTTACTGAGGCTAAGGAATACGACCAAGGTGATGCTCCTGACCTCTCCAAAATCAATCTCTCTCCAACTAAATACCGTGGCGATGATCTCCTTGTTGAGGATGAGCATTATGCTGTAGTATATAATCCGACTGTTGGAGGCACATACGATGTGATGCGCAAGGTAAGCGCAGAGGAAATCAAGGATAACATCATCCGCTATGGTCTCCCAGAAGATGCAACGGACGACGTAAAGGAAGTTGCCAAGCAAATGGAAAAAGAAGAAGTTGTTGCTCAGGAAGAAGAGCAACACTACCATCGAGGACGATAATTCATCCCATTCAATTAAAGACAGTCACTTTGTTGGCTGTTTTTTTTGATGCAATAAATATGGGGAATTACTTTTCAAGCAGTATTGTAAGAACAGCATTAAAAACGAATGCACTCTAACCGAATCTATAAAAATGTCACTCAATGTCACCCAAGATGTCCCTCAAATATCCCCCAAGGTTTTAATTAAGAAATTGCTTTAATCAAAACACTTTTGCAAACAGAAGACAACTGTACTAACTATCTGAAATTCTGATAAATAAAGAAAACAATCCTATCAGTATCGTTTGTATTTCTGTTTGCAGTCTCATTTTTAAAACAAAATCTGCAAACAGAAAAAGACAACTGTCAGAGATAAATGTCCCTCAAATGTCACCCAAGATGTCACCCAATAACACGTTTTAGACAGATATGACCAACATATAATGATCTTGACTCAATAGCGTCCGCAGTGCGGACGTAATTCTCTGTAGGGCTTCCTAAATCTTTTCTTGGCTCAGGGGAGATTGTCCATGGATAGACACCTCTCCTTACCAAAATATTTCTCATTCTGATTTACGATTGAATCTCTGAATTCGTTCTTTGACTATTCGTAAATAGGTACGTTTGAGCTTGTCATTCTTTTACCTTTGCACCTGGAAACAAGTTTAAACGAATTGGT